>JAUIJR010000204.1 GCA_030431075.1 Polyangia bacterium
GCCCTCGCGGGAGATCCAAGCCTCGACGTCGTCGACCAAGGGTGCGACGCGCTCGACCAAGATGCGCTGCCCGGGGCTGTCGGACTCGATCATCTGGCGCACGACCAGGCGGGCGAGCTGCGGACGGCGGTCGACGAATTCGACGAAGACCCCGACCACCTGCGCGAGGCGATCGAAAAACTCGCCCTCGGCCGCCATCGCTTCGGCCAGCACCTGGCCCAGCGCATCGAAGCCGCGCTCGACCACGGCCGCGTACAGACGCTCTTTCGAGGCGAAGTGGTAGAGCAGCGAGGGACGGCGGATCCCCGCCTCACCGGCGATGTCGGCCAGCTTGGCGCCCGCGAGTCCCGCGAGGGAGAAGGCGAGCTCGGCCGCGTCGAGCACCCGCGTCGGGGTGTCCATCGCGCTCGCACGTCCGGGAGGTCGACCCATGCTCGAGAGGTTTATCTACTCACGAGTAGAAATCAACTCCCCAGTAGATAAATTCGTATTTCTATTTGAATTTCAAGGTCTTGGGGACCGCGACCCCCAAGCTCAGGCTGCGCGCGAACATGAAGAGGACCATCGCCGCCCACAAGAGATCGAGGGCCGCCGAGGCCCCGAGGCCCCCGTAGCGAGCCCACGCGGCCAGGGGCCAAAAGCCGAGCAGCAAGCTCCAGATCATCGCGCGACGCAAGCGCTTGCCCGCCGCCAGCCCCAAGAAATAGCCGTCGAAAATGTAGGCCGCCCCCGAAAAGGCCAGCACGGCCAAGAGCCATCCGCTTTGCGCCGCGACCTCGTCGAGCACCTCGCCATGATCGGTGAGCAGGCCAAAGAGCTCCGGAAAGGCCCAAAAGCAGGCGCCGAAGATCAAGCCGGTGACGACGCCGAGCGGCAAGGCGATCCGCAAGAGGCGTCGCAAGGCCCCCGCGTCTTTGCGACCGGCCGCCCACCCGGCCATCGTCTCCGTGGCGTAGGCGTAGCCGTCGATGAAAAAGGCCGCCGTGCTCAGGGCCTTGAGCAAGACGGTGTTGGCCGTCAAGGCCAGCGTCGACAAGGCCGCCGAGTAGTTGGTGAACAAGGCGAAGGCGGTGAGCAAGGCGAAGGTGCGCACCAAGATGTCGCCGGACAAGGACGCGAGGCGACGCAAGGCGGCGGCGTCACGGATCCGCGGGCGCAAGCGCCGAAGGTCGCGCGCCAGCTGGCGTGGTCCGACGCTCGAGATGCCCCAGACACAGGCGACCAGCTGACTCGCGGCCGTGGCCCAACCGGCGCCGGCGCTCCCCCAGCCCAACTCGCGGATGAACCACCAGTCCAAGGCGATGTTCACCGCGTTGGCGACCAGCGACATCCACAACACCTTGTCGACGCGGCCGCGCCCCAAAAACCAGCCGAGCAAGGCGAAGTTCAACAAGGTGAAGGGCGCCCCCCAGATCCGTGCAGCGAAGTACTCGCGGCCCATCGCCTCGACGGCGGCCGTCCCATCCAAGATCCAAAAGGCGAGGGCCTCGATGGGCTGGGCTAAAACGAGAATCAACAGGCCGAGGCAAAGCGCGAGCAAGCCGGCGCGCGCCAGCGTCAAAGTAGCCTCGTCGTCGTCGCCCGCCCCGACCGCCTGCGCGGTGACCCCGGTGGTGCCCATGCGCAAGAAGCCGAAGCTCCAGTACAGGTAGTCGAAGACCACGCCGGCCAGCCCGACCCCGGCCAGCGCCTGCATCTGCGGCAAGTGTCCGAGCAAGGCCGTGTCGACGAGGCCGGCCAGCGGCACCATCAAGTTGGCCAGCACGTTGGGCCCGGCCAGGGCCAAAAAGCGCCGCAGGTCGACCCGCCCGGCCTCGTCGCGGCGGGGGTCCGAGCTGGGCGCCTCGGTGGCGCGCGGCGTCTCGTTCATCGCCACTTGCGCGAGCGACTCACGGACATGAGCACGCCGAGCGCGAGCATCATCGTCAGTACGTTCGAGCCGCCCTGGCTAAAGAATGGCAAGGGCAAGCCGGTGTTCGGGAAGAACTCGAGCACCACGCCCATGTTCAAGACGGCGTGCCAAAAGACCAGGGCCGCGATACCCACACCGATGGCGGCCGAGAAGCGGTCGCGCGCTTGCGAGGCCAAGTTGATGCCCCACAAGACGAGCACCAAGAACAACGCGATCAGCATCAAGCTGCCGACGAAGCCCCACTCCTCGGCGTAGACGGCAAAGGAGAAGTCGCTCGCCTTGTAGGGCACGAAGTCGAGGATGTTTTGGGTCCCCTGCCCCACCCCGCGGCCCAAGATGCCGCCGTTGCCGACGGCCGTACGCGCTTGGAGGATCTGGTAGCCGCCCGCGTCGGGGTAGGCTTCGGGGTCGAGCCAGACGTTGATGCGCTCTTTTTGGTAGTCCTCGAGCACGAAGCGCCAGGCCACGATAAAGGCCACCAGCGAGGCGAAGATGCCCCCCAAGATCCCGCGCAGGCGCATCTCGAACACCGCCAGCATGACGCCGACGATCAAGATGATCACGATGGCCGTGCTCAGGTCGGGCTGGCGCAAGACGAAGGCCGCGGGCAACAGCGCCATGCCCAAGGGCGGCACCAAGCGGCGCAGGCCGAGCTTGCCCGTGTTCGGGCCGATGTCTTGCAAGTAGCGCGCGACCCCGATGATGACCACGAGCTTGGCCAGCTCGGAGGGCTGGAACGTGAACAGGCCGAGGTTCAGCCAGCGCGTGGCGCTGTTGATGGTGGTCCCCACCAAGAGCACCAAGAACACCAGGCCGATCCCGATGCCGTAGATCGGATACGCGGCCCGATAGTAGACCCGGTAGTCGATCGAGGCGGCGGCCGTCATCGCCACCAATCCGAGACCCAAAGAGCCGAGCTGCGAACGCACGGCCTGCGAAAAATTGGCCCCCGTCGCGCTGTCGAGGTTGACCAGGCCCAAGGCGATCAGGCCGAAGGCGAAGGTCAAGATCACCCAGTCGATCGCCCGCCCGAAGCGAGAGAAGGGTCCGCCCGTGCGACTCACCAAGCTCACGGCAGCCCTCCCTCTTCGTCGCTTTGGCCGGGCAAGGGCGGCGGCACGCCGGGGGGGCGGGGCGCGCGACGGCCGTCGCTGCTGCGCTCGCCGAGGTAGTACTCGATCACCTGCATCACGATCGGCGCGGCCGCGTCGGCTCCCGCGCCGCCGTGCGCGACCAGGGCCACCACCACGATCTCCGGATCGTCGGCGGGGGCGTAGGCGGCGAACCAGGCGTGGTCCTTGGTGACGTCCCAGCCCTCGATGGGCTCTTCGTCTTCGGGGCGCCGCTCGATGCCGACCTCGGCCGTGCCCGTCTTGCCCGCGACCACTACGTTCGGCAGGCGCTCGGAAAAGGCGGTGCCGACCTCTTCGTTGACGACGCCGACGAGCCCGCGATGGATGCGCTCGCGATCGAAAGGCGCGATGACGGTCTGCTCGGTCTTGCGCTGCGGTCGGGTGGCCAGCACGGTCTTGCCGTCGAAGGTGACGACCTTGTCGACCAAGCTCGGGAAGACGACGTAGCCGCCGTTGGCGATGGCCGCGTAGAGCACGGCCAACTGCAAGACCGTCGCCTTCACGTTGCCCTGGCCGATGGCGCTGTTGAGCTGCACGCCGCGCTCGAAGCGTCCCTGCCGGGACTCCGAGGCCTCGGTGGGGACGACGCCCTTCACCTCGGCGTTGATGGCCAAGCCGGTGCGCTCGCCCAAGCCGAGCTTGCGCGCCGTCGCCTCCATTCGCGCCAAGGTCAGCCCCTTGTCGATGGCGAGGTGCCAAAAGTAGATGTTGCAGGACTGCACGATCGCTTGGTGCAAGTCGATCGGGCCCTCGTGACGGTGCTCCGAGAAGCGACGGTTACCGTAGTCGAGGTAGCCCTCGCACTCGATGGTCTCGTTCGGATCGAAGTCCGGATCCTCGAGCATGGCCAAGGCCGAGACGACCTTGTAGGTCGACCCCGGGAAGTACATCTCCTGCACCGTCTTGTCGACGAAGGGCTTGAAGGGGCTCTCGAGCCAGTCTTTGTACTGGGCGTGCGAGATCGGTTGCTCCCACAAGTTGGGGTCGATGCCCGGCACGGAAACCATGGCCAAGATGCGGCCGGTGTGGACCTCCATCGCCACCAGACCACCGGCGCGCTTGCCCGCGAAGGCCTCGTGGGCGACACGCTGCAAGTCGAGGTCGAGGGACAAGCGAAGGTCCTGGCCGGGAATCGGATCCACCTCGGGTGGCAGCGCCTCGACCGCATAGCGCGGCGCGACCTTGGCCCCGGGATCCGCCTCGTCTTTGGCGTCGGGCGAGCGCACGGCTCGACCCACGCTGTCGACCACGCGCGAGCGCGAGCCGGCCCGACCGCGCAGGTAGTTCTCCCACTGACGCTCGAGCCCGGTCTTGCCGACGCGATCGCCCGGCCGGTAGTTGGCGCGGGTCTCCTTTTCGAGCTGATCGGGGCCGACGCCCTGCATGAAGCCGGTGACGAAAGCTGCGAGCTCGCCGACGGGGAAGTCGCGGCGCGCCGACTCGCGGATCTCGACCCAGCCGCGCAGGGTCTCGCGGGTCTGGATGCGCGCGTTGTCCTCCCAGCTCAAGTTCTTGCGCACGGCCACCGCGTAGCGGCCGTTTTGGGGATCTTGGCGCAGGCGCTCGAGCTGCGCGCGAAAGTCGGCCTCGTCGCGCGCGTCCACGAAGTCGACCAGCGAGACCAGCTCGTCGATCGACGCGTCGGAGATCGGGCGCCGCTCGTAGGCCGGCTCGCGCCCTGGGATCTCCGAGGGCACCAAGACCCGCGGGCGCGCGGTCACGTGCAAGGCGTAGGCGGGGCGATTGACGGCGAGCGGGCGTCCCTTGGCGTCGTAGATGCGACCGCGCGGTGCGTCGACGGTGATAGTGTCGGTGAAGTTTTCGACCGCCCGGCGCGCGTAGTGATCGCCTTCGAGCACCTGCAGCTGAAACAAGCGTGAGGCCAGGGCCACGAAGACCAGGCTCATCACCAGGGCCAAGATCTGAAAGCGGCGCCGCAGCGCGCGGACCTCTTCGGGCTGACCTCCGGCGCTCACGACTGCCCCGACCTCCCGCCGTCGACGGTGACCGGCTCTTCGAGCAAGAGCTCGTCGAGGGCGTGGATGAGCTTGTCGGCCACCCACCACACCGCGGGCGCGAACAAGAGCGTGCCCAAAAGGTGCCAGCCGATGTCCCCCAAGGCCGCGTTCAAAGCGGCGTGCCCAAAGCCGAGGCGATCGGCGAGCACACTGAGCAGCGCCCAGGTCGCCAGGTCGAAGCCCAAACAAGCGATGCCCACCGCGAGCAAGGTCGAGCCGGGCCCGACCACCGTAAAGCGCCCAGCCGCGCGGTAGAGGGCCAACCACCCGAAGGCGTAGACCGTACTGAGCACCCCGATCGGCGCGCCTTGGTGCAGGTCTTCGAGGTAGCCCAAGCAGATCGCCACGCCGAGTCCCCAGTGCAGGTGACGCCAGCGCGAGAAGGCCAGGTGCACCAACAAGACGACGGTGGTCGCGGGCAGCAAGACCGAGAGGTGCAAGATCGGCGCGAGCCCGGCCACCATGGCCATGCACAGCCAGCCCCAAAAAACGTAGGTCAGCAGGCGAAAGAACACGCGAACACCACGCCGGCGAAGAGCCTAGGGAACGGGCAAAAAGCCCTGCGCCGGCGCGTGCGGGGGTCGGCTACCCGCCGACGGATCCTCACCGGGCGCATTGGCGAGGACCACCCAAACCATGTCGATGCGATCGAAGCGGACGCTGGGCATCACGTCCACGATCTGCACGTCGGCGCGCTGCTCGACGGCGACCACGCGACCGATCTCGTGCCCTTTGGGAAAGAGCTCGTCGGCGCCGCTGGTCTGCACCATGTCGCCCTCGACCACGGGCTGGGCCGAGGGCACGCGCAAGCGGCAGAGGTCTTCGCCCATGCCCTCCAAGATGGCCGGCTCGTGCGTGCGTGCAATCTCCACCGCGACGCGCGAGGCCGGGTCGGTGATCAGCTTGACGTCGCTGTGCTCGTCGTAGGCCCGGTCGACCCGACCCACGACGCCGTCGGCCGCGATGACGGCCATCCCCGGCCGCACGTAGCGCGCGCCGCGATCGATGGACACCTTGATGACCCGAAAGAAGGCCGACTGCTCACCGCCGGTGACCTCGGCACTCAACAGGTCTTCGGGCACCTGCTCGCGCATCTGCAAAGAGCGGCGCAGCTGGCGGTTCTCTTCTTCGAGGCGGGCGAGCTGGCGCAGCTCACGACGCAGGTCGCGGTTCTCCGACTCGAGGCGCTCTTTGTCCTCGAGGGTCTGGGCCTGAAAGATCCAGCGCTCGAAGATCGACCCGACGACGCCGGCGGCGTAGCCCACCCCCGACTCCAGCGGCGCGCCCACGCGACGCACCGCCCGATCCAAGGGCCCCGCGCCCCGCTCTTGCACGGTCGTGCCGTACAAGAGGGTCAGCGGCACCCCGAGCAGCACGACCAGCAAGGCGGCGCTGCGCACGGTGGACAGCGTGATCGCCATGCCTCAGCTCCTCTCCCCCGCCCCGCGCGTCGGCGGGGCCGCCCTCAGTCGAGCTTGACCTCTTTGAGGATGTTGATCTCGTCGAGCGCCGCGCCCGAACCGAGCACGACGGCGAACTCGGGCTCGTCGCACAAGAACACGGGCAAGCCCGTCTCGTCCGACAAGAGCACGTCGAGGTTGCGAAGCTTGGAACCGCCGCCCGTCAGCACGATCCCCTTGTCGACGATGTCGGCGCACAGCTCCGGCGGAGCGCGCTCCAACACGCCACGGACGGCGTCGACGATGGCCGAGACGGGCTCGCTGAGGGCCTCGTGAATCTCGGCGGAGTCGATGGTGATGGTCTTGGGAATTCCCGCGACCAGGTCGCGCCCTTTGACGTCCATCTTCAAGACGTCCTCGGTGGGCGCGGCCGTGCCGATCTCGATCTTGACCTTCTCGGCCGTACGCTCGCCGATCAGCAAGTTGTACTTGCGCTTGATGTGCTGAACGATGGCCTCGTCCATGCGGTCGGAACCGACGCGCAAGCTCTTGCACGAGACAATGCCGGCCAAGCTGATGACCGCGACTTCGGTGGTGCCACCGCCGATGTCGACGACCATGTTGCCACCCGGCTCGGTGATCGGAAGGCCGGCGCCAATGGCCGCGGCCATGGGCTCTTCGATCAAAAACACCTCGCGCGCGCCGGCGGCCAAGGCCGACTCTCGGACCGCACGCTTCTCGACCTCGGTGATCCCCGAGGGCACGCAGATGATGATGCGCGGCTTGACCAGCGTTTGCCGGTTGTGCGCGCGGTTGATGAAGTGCCGCATCATCGCCTCGGTGACCTCGAAGTCGGCGATGACGCCGTCCTTCATGGGCCGGATGGCGACGATGTTGCCGGGCGTTCGCCCCAGCATCTCCTTGGCGTCCTTGCCCACGGCGAGGACGCGCTTGATGACGCCGTCTTGTTTTTGCACGGCCACCACCGAAGGCTCGTGCGCGACGATGCCTTTGCCCTTGACGTAAGTCAGGGTCGTGGCGGTGCCGAGATCGATGGCCAGGTCGTTGGAGAACAGGCCGTATACCCAGTCGAAGAGCATGGGAGGGGGGTCGCAGTGACGTTCGGTCGCTTGGCGGCGGCCTGATCTTCCACCTTTGTGGCGCGCGCGGGCCGAAAAATCGACCTTCCATACACGGCCCGCGGTGCACGAGCAAGCGGGACCATGGCGCCCGCTGCCTGTTTTCTGACCTAGTTACGGTACGTTAGTGGCGCCCCCAGATCGACCGGCCAACGGGCCGCCCCTGTGGATAACTTTGTTTCGTGCGCAAACGCGCGATGGCGCGATTTCGGGCCGACGGAGGGATCGGTTGCGCCATGTGCGCAGACTGGCTTCGAGCGCCCCTCCGCGTCGGCAGGCGCCCTCGCTTGCGCTACCTTCCGCGGACTCATGATCAAGCTCCTGCGTGGCAGCGGCGCCAGCATCGGCGTCTGGATCATCTTGGGCGTGCTGGCCTTGGCCTTCGGCCTGACCTTCGGCATCCCCAGCGACGGCATCACGATCGGTGACTCGGCCTTTGCGAACGCCTTTGGTGAGGACGTGCGCGCCGAGGACTGGAACTACCAGCGCAACGCGGTGCAGCACGTCGTCCCCGTGCCCGAAGACCAACGCCTGGCCGCCAAGGCCTACGCGCGCGAGGAGATCTTCGAGTCGATCCTCGAGCGCGCCGTCTATCTCGACGTCGCCGACGAGCTCGGCTTGGCCGCCGACGTGCACGACGCCGAGATGCTCACCCGCGACGGCAGCTACATCGTCATGGGCGAGTCGAAGGACTGGCTCGGCGACGTTCCCTTCAACTACGACAGCTTGTTCAAGCAGCGCTGGGTGCCGGGCTTCTCGACCAACGAGAAGGGCTACCTCGACCGACAGCGCGAAGAGATCCTCGCGCGCACCGTTCGCGACCTGCTCGCGGCGACCACCGTCGTCCCCGAGTCCGAGGTCCGCGCCGCCTACGACGCCGACGTCGACCAGCTCTCGCTGCGCTACGTCCGCTTCGAGGCCATCGACTACGCGACCTTGGTCGACCCCACGCCCGAAGAGATCGACGCGCACGTGCAAAGCGAGCGCGAGACCCTCGAAAAGGCCTTCGAGAGCCAGGGCCCGCGCTTTACGAAGTTGCCCAAACAGTGGCGTTTGCGCTTTTTGAAGGCGAGCCGACCCGCCGCCTTGGCCGAGGATGCCGACGCGCAGGCCAAAGCGGCCCACGCCGCGGCCGAGGCTGCGGCCAAGGCCAAGATCGAGGACGCCCGACGTCGACTCGCGGCCGGCGAGGACTTTCGCCGCGTGGCCCGCGAGCTGAGCGACGACGCGCCCACGGCCGCCGACGGTGGCGAGTACGGCTGGGTCTCCCTCGAGGGGACCGGCAGCGGGCTCGAGCCCGCGGTCGACGAGGCGGCCAAGGAGCTCGAAGCCGGCGGCGTCAGTGGACGCATCGACGGTGAAGAGGGCTACTACTTGGTGCAGGTCGTCGGCCTGCGCGAGGGCGACGTCGCCATGGAAGATGCCCTGCGCGAGCTGGCCGAAGAGGCCGTCAAGCGCGAGCGCGGCAAGGCGCTCGCCAAGCAAGCCGCCGAAGAGGCGCTCTTGGCCGCGAAGGGTGGCAAGACCCTGGCCGAGCTCTTCCCGCCCCCCGGCGCCGCCGTGGATCCGAGCGCCGAGAGCGACGACCGACCGCAGATGCAGACCACCGGATTTTTCCGCCGCGGCGGACAAGTCCCCGGGATCGGCGTCAGCCCCGAGCTCACGAAGGCCGCGTGGGATGCAG
>JAUIJR010000205.1 GCA_030431075.1 Polyangia bacterium
TCTCCATCGCCATCGCCATCGCCATCGCCATCGCCATCTCCATCGCCATCGCCGTCGCCATCGCCATCTCCATCTCCATCGCCATCGCCATCACCATCGCCGGTCATCGAAGTCTCGGAGGCCTCTCCGCTTTCACTGCCGCTTTCGTCGGTGCTGCCGCTTTCGTCATCCAAAGAGACGTCATCCGCACAAGCCCCGAGGTGGAGAGTGAGCGCGGCGAGGGCGATGAACTTGAACCGAGAGGTCATGCTTCATTTGCGCCGGACTCTTCGCGTCTGGCAAACCGCTCCCCCTCTGCCAAAAGTGCAGCGCCAGATCTGCAGGTCTCGCAAGCCCGACACCTTGCCCGCTGGTCTCCCGTCGGGGCCCCCTCGGCCGCAGTCAGGCCAAAAGTCGAGATCGAGTGCGGCGCATCGGCCCCCGGAGAGCAGGGTCATCGAGAGCCTGCGACTCCCGCAGCATTGGACCTGGGCCCCTCACCGGGGACGCGTCGCGCGCACCACCCGAATCCATCCGGTTGACTCCTGTCACCAGGCTCATGACAGCACGCTGTCAGTTGACCTGCCCTAGGCTCCGGGCATGACCAACGTCCCCGCCACCAACCCCAGCTTGATGTCGCACGTATCGCTCGGCACGAACGACTTTGACCGCGCTGTTGCGTTTTACGAGGCGGCACTCCAGCCCTTGGGCGGGCGCAGGCTGATGGATCATCCCGGGGCGGCGGCCTTCGGCAAGGTCTACCCGGAGTTTTGGATCCAGCGACCGCACGATGGCGAGCCGGCGAGCGTGGGCAATGGCACCCACGTGGGCTTCATGGCGAACTCGAAGGCCGAGGTGGACGCCTTTTGGCGAGCGGCGCAGGCGGCCGGCGCCACCCCCGATGGTGCGCCTGGCCCTCGCGAAGAGTACGGCGCGCCCTACTACGGCTGCTTCGTCCGCGACCTCGACGGCAACAAGGTCGAGGCCGCCTTTTGGGACATGAGCCTGGCCTGAGCTTCCGCTCTGAAAGCGGATGTGTCCCCACCGGCGCGTGCCATCAAAGCAGCGCCATACTCACTCGCAGTCGAAGTCCACGCTGACTTCGACCTCGCGGGCGCGCAGGGCTTGGATGTCGGCGCAGTCGCCTTCGTCCAAGGGGGTCTCGTTGGCGTCGATGCTGTCGCCCAAGCGGAAGTGCTCGTTGTCGAGCATCGGCCCGAGGGAGTCGACGCGGGTGCGATCGATGCCGAGGGTGTCGAGGCTCTCCAGTGAGCTGAGGGGTCCGAGACCGGCGACCTCGGTGCCCGGGAGCTGAAGCGAGTCGAGCAGCTGCATCCCCGCCACAAAGTCGAGGTCCGCGAGCGGGCTCTCGGTGATCTCGAGGCGGCGGAGGTTGATCGCGGGCGCGAGCCCCGACGCGTCTTCGACCTCGGCCGCGTGCAAGATGAGGGTCCGCAAGGCCGGCAGCAAGCCGATCGCGGCCAGGTCGTCGTCGTCGACCGGGCTGTTGCGGACATCCAAGCTGGTCAGCGAGGGCCAACTCACCGTGGCGGCGAAGTCCACGTGGCCCGTGTCCCACACGCGCAAGTTCGTGAGCAGGGCCGAGCCCAAAAGTGGGCTCAGGTCGGGGCCGGTCGGGCTGCCGCCGACGCTCAAGGTGTCGAGCAGAGGCAAGGTCGCCAGCACCTCGAACTCCACGAGCTCGGCATTGACCCGCAGATCCAACTCGCGCAAGACCGGCAGGTTTTCGATGCCCTCGAGCTCCCGCAGCGCGTTGTCGGCGACCAGCAGGCGTTCGAGTCCGATCAGGTCGCCGAGTCCAAGCAGGCTCTCCACTTGGTTTTGGGTGAGCTCGAGCAGGCGCAGCTGGCTCTTGCCCTCCAGGCCTTCGAGCGACTCGAGCTGATTTTCGCGGGCGCGCAGCTCCAGCATGCGGGTCGATGCGGCCAGCGGGGCCAAGCTCGCCACTTCGTTGGCGCTGACGTCCACGAGCTCGAGCTGTCCGAGCTCCGCCAAGGGGGACAAGTCCGCGATCGCGTTGTCGGCCAGGTTCAAAAAGCGCAGGCCGAACTTGTTCGAGAGGGGCTCCAGCTCGGTGATCGCGTTGCCCTGCAGCTCCAGGCCCTCGAGGCGGGTCAGCGGACGCAGCGCTTCGAGCGACTCGACCTCGTTTCTGGCCAGGCCCAAGCTCGTCAGATTGCGCAGGCTCGACAGGGGGTCGAGCGCACGGATCTGGTTGTCGGCGAGCTCGAGGTGCTCGAGCTCTTCGAAGCCAGCGAGGTCGTCGAGGCGCGTGAGCTGGTTGCCCCCGAGCCCGAGCCGCTCGAGCTTCACCAGCGGGCGCAGGTCAGAGACCTCGCGCAGCCCGTTGCCGGAAAGCTCGAGTTCCCGAAGCTCGCGCAGGCCGGACAAGGGGGCCAAGTCGACGATCGCGTTACTCCCCAGACCCAAGCTGCGCAGCCCGTGCGCACACTCGAGGCCGCGCAGGTCGGTGATGCCCAGGTCGCGGGCGTTCACGCCTTCGAGCAGCACCAGGTCGCTCCCCAAGATCTCCGGTTCTTCGTCCCCATCGACATCTCGAAAAGGAAGGCGCTCGAGCAAGCGGGCGCGCAGGGCCTCGTCGGGTACCTCGACCACCCCCTCGCAGATCACCCCCGAAGGCGCGCCGATCTCCAGGCCTCTGCAGGCACTCGCACCGAGCGACGCCGCGAGAAGTCCGAGGAGTGCGAAGCGCTGCATCGTCTGCAGTCAGCTCTCTTCGTCGGCGAAACGCAGGTCGCCCCAGCGCTCGAGCAGCTTGGCCAGGACCAAGAAGTCCTCGTCCCCCATCCCCTCGGCCACCCCCTGGTCGTAGAGGGTGCGCACGGTCTGCGCCGCCGGCAGCGGCAGTCGCAAGCGCGAGGCCTCACTCAAGGCGATGTGCAGGTCTTTTTGCATCAAGCGCAGCTTGAAGTGCGGGCTGTAGTCGCCGCGTTGCAGGTAGAGGGTCTTGAAGCTGCCGACCCCCGTCTTGCCGGCCGAGTTCTCGAAGATCTCGAACATCGCCTGCAAGGGCACCCCGAGTCGCTTGGCCAAGGCGTAGCCCTCGAGCACGCCCTCGAGCACGATGGCCTGGCTCATGTTCAAGGCGTACTTCGCCGACTGGCCCAAGCCGACCTCTTCGCCCACGTGGACGAAGTGCCGGGCCGTCGCGCGGATGGCCTTCTCGGCTTTGGCCAGCGCGGCGGCGGGACCCCCGATCATGTAGGTGAGGCGGCCGCCTTCGGCCCCGAGCTTCGAGCCGGTGATCGGCGCGTCCAAGAACCAGGCTTTGCGCTGCTCGGAGGCGGCGGCGAGTTCGCGCGTGAGCGGCAAGCTCGTGGTACCGGTCTCGACCCACACCGCCCCTTCCTCGAGCGAGGCGGCGATACCCATCTCGCCGAAGCTGAGGCTGCGCAGCGCCTCGTCGTTGCTGACGCAGGTGAACACGAGCTCGGCCCCCTTCGTCACCTCGGCCGGCGTCGCGCCGCGCTTCATGCCGCGCTCGATCAGCGGCGCGCAGGGGCCATCGCTTCGGTTGTAGCCGTGGACCTCGAAGCCGGCCTCGAGCAGCTGCCCGACCATGCCGGCGCCCATCGTCCCCAGTCCCAAAAAGGCGACCTTGGTGGCGCTCACGCCCTCACGCTAACCGTGGCCGCGGCGGCCCACAAGCCCCGCCGCGAGCGAACTCAGCGCATCCCGCCAAAGAGGGGGACGGGCACCAAGGTCGACTCTTTGAGCAAGGACTGCAGCTCGCTGAGGTCTTTGCCCGCCACACCGTAGGTGCCCACCATCACGATGTGCCCCGCGAAGTTGTGCGAATCGTGAAAGCGCACCAGCGCCGCGAGCGCCTTGTGAAGATTGCCCTTGCTTCCCTCGGGGAGTTCTTCGTCGCGCGGCGGCGGCACCAAGGCCAGGTAGGCCCGAATGTCGTCGGGGACCATCTCCGACAGCTGGGTGAAGATGCGCACCGCGTTGCCCTCGACGCCCACCGGGCGCACCGCGTCCCGAGAGACCCGATAGACGGCCTCCCGGCTCACCTGCGGCGTCATGTGAAAGACCACCAGCTGCCGGTAGGGAATTCCGGCCGCCGTGCTTTGACGTTGGGCGACGGCCAGCGCTTTTTCGATGAGCTTGCCGATTCGCACCCCGCCGACCGCGACCACGACCGTCCGGTCCTCGGACTCGATGACCTCGGGCTCCACCGTCTCCACCACGCGGCGAAAGTACTGGTAGCCCTTACGCACCAAGGGGCGGTGGTTGTAGACCAAGAGCACGCCCGCAATGAGCAAGACGACCAAGGTGACCAGCAAGCGCAGCTCGCTGATGTCACCGCGGTAGGTGCTGTACATGCTCAGCAGCGCGTAGCCGAGCACCAGTAGGCCCACCACCGCGCCGATGGGCAGGCGAATCCCGAGCAAGCGCAAGTTGAAAGGCGCGCGGTAGGCCCGGGGATCGTCGGCCTTGTAGCGGCGCAACAAGATGAAGGCCACCATGCCCGAGAACATCACCAAGCCGAAGGTCGCGCCGTACCAGCGCTCGAGCTTGGGCAAGCTCCAGTCGGCCTCCATCGCCAGCAAGAAGATGGCGATCAGCATCACCCAGTGGATCCGCGAGAAGGCCCCCTTGGCGTTGGGGCGCAAGACGGCCCGCGGCAACAAGCTGTCGCGGGCCATCGTCAGCCACAGACCGCGCGCGCCGGCGAAGCCCGTGTTGCATGCGCCGATCAACATGAACGAAGCGTTGGCCACGATGACCGTCTGCCAGATCTGGCCGAAGCGATCGCTGCCGGTGACCTCGGCCACCGCGTGTTCCCCCATCGCCGCCACCAGGTAGTTGGACTTGGTGGCCAGCTCGGTCGGGCTGAGCACGCAAAAGAGCAAGATGCTGACCGTGCCGCCCAAGACCAACAAGATGCTCAGCATCCAGCGGTAGATGCGTCGCACGTCGACCGAGGGGCGCTCGAGCTCCTCGGGGATGTTCATCACCGACTCGACGCCGGAGGCACCCAGGATCGAGGCCCCCGCCCCGGCCAGGATCAGCGGGGCGCCGAGGGTGGCGAAGCCCGGCAGCAAGCTGTCGGGCGGGCCCGGGTGGGCGCCGGCCAGGTGCTCGGCGTCGGCCACCAGCGATCGCGGGATATGAGCGCCCTCGGTGAAGCGCTCGAGGGGGATGCCGTGCTGGGCCAGGTAGATCAGGCCGAAGATCACGGTGATGGCCATGACCCCCATGTTGATCGAGAAGATGGTCTTCGAGACCTTGACCGACTCTTTGAGACCCTCGTTGTTCAAGCTGAACAAGACGATGAGCGGGGCCAGCATCACCACCGCCGTGGGCGACATCACGGTGCTCAAGATCAGCGCGAGCACCGAGGTCGCCAGCACAATCCCGGAGATCCGACGCCACTGCCGAGGCATGACCCACACCCCAAAACCGATCGAGGGGATCATCGACAAGCCCACCGCCGCGGCTACTTGCCCGCGTTCGAGCTCGTGGGTCAGGGACATCACGTAGTCGCTGTAGGACAGCAAACTGACGATGGCCGTCGCCACGTAGGAAAAGGAGATGACGACGCCGACGATCGCGGCCGCCAGCACGGCCAGCATGCCGAAGTGCGACAGCGAGTAGCGCGTCATCACGTAGGTGCCGCCGTTGCTCAAGGTCAGCAGCACCGCCTCGATGTACAAAGGCGCGAGCAAGAAGAGCAGCAGGTACAAGCCGATCTGAAAGGCCGGCGTGGCGTAGCCGACCCCGGCCACGATGAGCGCGCCCGAGCTGTAGAACAGCGAGGTCAGCGGATCGGGGCCGACCAAAAAGAGGCCCTCTTTCCAACTCAAGTTGGGGGCGGCGTGCTCGGGCTTATTGCTCACGCGTGAATCTCGACTCGTTCGGGTCGTCGCTCAGCCGGCGGCGGCCGCCGCGACCACCTTCAGGTCAGGGAGAGGGTGCCCCTTCGCCGGCCGGCGCGCCGAAGAATTCGTCGGCCCGTTTGTGGATCTGTTGGAAACTGGCGTCTTCGACCACGTAGAACCAACGATCGAAACGTGCGCGCAGGGCGTCGGCCCGGGCGGCCCCCGGGGTGTCGGGCGCCTGCCCCGGCTCGCTCGCGGGCGGGGCGCCAGGGCCCGCGCCGGGGTCCCTGGTGGCGTCGAGGCTGGGGTCGTAGCCGGCGGTCACGAACATGTAGCGGTGTGCCTTGGCGTCGTCGCCCGGAACGGGGTCCGCCCCCTGCGAGGCCGCGAGACCCGCCGTGAGCGCCTCGCCGCTGTCGTAGCTCACCTCGCCGAAAAAGAGCGTGAAGTTCAGCCCGTCGCGGGTTTGAAAGGCCAGCTCGCCTTCGTTGCCGAACAGGCTTCCACGCTCTTTGGAGACGAAAAAGCCCTTCTCGAGCAGGGCGCCCTGCGTGAGGAGCTCCGGCTGCGGGCGCACGCCGACGATCTTCAGGCCATCCAAGCCGCCCAGCAGGCGAGCGAGCACCGCATTGTCGAGAGACTTGCCCGGCGGCGGGGCGGCGACCGGAAGTTGGCCCACGGGGATGGCCTTGCCACGGCTGCCCTCGGGCACGAGGACCTGCACCCACTGGCCCTCTCCGCGCATCTCGAAGCGGACCGGCTGGTGGTCGATCACCCGGCCGTCTTTTTCGTCGACCCGGTACGCGTTCGAGGTGATGGCCACGATCTCCGCGCGCGAGATGCCGAGCAGATCGGGATCGATCCAGCTGCCAAAGTCGGTGCTGAGCTCGAGCCGGATCTGGGAGGCGTAGACCCGGTCCGAGCCCACGGGTCGAACAAAGCGAAAGCCTGGCTTATCCGGAAGCTCGCGGCCCAAGATGACGTCGACCAAGCTCTCTTGGCTCGCGTCGCCGATGCGCACGTGGGTCCCCCGCCCCTCGGCGCTGGCCTCGGGGTCCTCGGGATCCTCGACGCCGTACTTGGCGAAGTCGGCCGGGTCGTCGCCCCGGTACTGGTCTTTGCGCGCCCCGATGAAGCCGGCGGCCGCGCTGGCCATGCGATCGACGGCGTCGGCGGGGTAGTTCGCGTGGCTGGGGATGACCCAGCGACCGTCGATCAGCGCGACCGAAAAGCGAGTCGCACCGGCGGCCTTGGCGTCCCAGGCGATGACCTCGAGCAGCTGCGCCTGGCTCGGATCGTCGAAGCCCGGAAAGAGCGGCTCGCCGGTGTCTTCGTAGGCGGGCGGCGGCACCACGAGCGGACGCATGGCCCACGCCCCGGCGATCGCGGCCAGCCCAGCCACCAAAAGGCCCGCGGTCACGGCCATGCGCGGTCCAGCCCGACTCATGTCCGACCTCCCTCGGG
Source organism: Polyangia bacterium (assembly GCA_030431075.1). GTDB lineage: Bacteria > Myxococcota_A > Polyangia > Nannocystales > Nannocystaceae > JAUIJR01. The sequence continues at coordinate 7,314 of JAUIJR010000205.1, forward strand.
GCCGCCGGCTTGCGCGCGACGGTCGGCCGGGATCACCGACATCTCGCGTCGCCGCTTGCGCCAAAAGATCAGCAAGCCCAGGGCCAGTGCCGGCAGCGGCGGCAGCAAGATGGAGGCCACGCGAATCTCGTCGCGGACCTCGTCGACCGCCCGTTGATGCTCGAGTTCGATCTTCTCGAGCGCGCGGGCCTTCTCGCGCTCGAGTCGTGTCTTCTGGGCGTCGAAGCGGCGCTGCTCGGCCGCGCGGGCGCTTTGGGCCAAGATCTCCTTGGTCTTCGCGTCGACGTCGCTGCGCGCCATGATCTGCTCGACCTGCGCATCGAGGGCCGCTTGCGCGGCGACCACCTCGGCGTCGACGACCGCGTTGGCCTCTTCGATCTTGCTCTCGCGGGCTTCGCGGGCCTCGCGGGTCAGCTCCGCGACCTTCTCGAGGCGCCGAAAGGCCGGCTGCCGCTTGCGCAGCTCGATGAAGCGGTCCTCGCCGGCCAGCGTGTCGATGCAGTTGAGCAAGAAGCTGACGTTGTCGAAGCGCTCGTCGACCAGTCCATCACCGTCGACGTCGCCGCCGCGCTGCGCCATGACGAAGAACTCGTCGCCGAACATGTCGAGGTCGGCCAAAACGATGGCCTCGACCGGCGTGTCTCCCCCACCCCGGACGCGGGCGCCCATGATCTGCGCCTCGCCGAGGGTCTTGCCCAGGTTACGAGGCATCCGCGGGCCCTTGACGCCGAAAAAGGGGTGCCGCTCGAGCATCTCCTCGGCGCGAACGCGGCCCGCCGCGGGACCCGTGCGCAGCAAGGGGGTGAACTCGACCGCCGCGCCCTGTGCTTTGCCGATCACGCCCGGGAAGATGGTCACCACCGAGCTGAGCCCATCGACGATCGGGCCCTTGGCGGTGAAGGCGGGGTCGCCCGGGCGGTCGCCGGCGAAGACTAAAAAGGGAATCGTGCGATCAAAGCGCGGGTCCGGCTTTTCGGTGTCGAAGACGACCTCTTCATCGAGCCAGCTGACCCCGATCGACGCGAGCAAGGCCAGGTAGTCCCCCTTGTCGCCCGCACCGCGGCCCATCTGCTGCCCCGGCGGGGGGAGCAGCGGCTCGCGGGGCACGAGGGCCACGTTGGCGTCGGGCATCGGGTCGGCGACGATCAGCGCCGGACGCCCCGCGAGCAAATAGCTGCTCAAGTTGTCGAGCTGAGGCTGAGTGAGGCTCGAGACCTGCGGCACCAAGAGCACGTCGATCTCTTTTTTGATCGGCGCGTCGGGGACCACGCTTTGGACCTCGTACTGGCGGCGTAGCTCTTCGACGATGCGCCAAGGCGGGATGCGCTTGCGAGCTTGCAAGTCGAAGTCGCCCATCATCTTGACGTCGTTGCGCACGATGCCGACCGTCGGTTTGGACTGACGGGTCACCGCGTGCAGCGCTCGCGCCACCTCGTACTCGACCGAGGCGCCGCGATCGAAAAAGGGAATCACCTCTTCGCGCGGCCCCGAGGTCATGGCCAGCCCCAAGAAGGTCGGCTGGGCGTCGATGCGGCCAGCCTCGCGCGAGACCAAGCTGCGCGGCAAGATGCCGAACTTGTCGATGGCCTCTTGCCCCGCCTCGCTAAAGGCCTCGGCCTCGACGATGCGCACCGTGAGGCCCGGGCCCCCGCTGGCTTGCATCTCGCGCAAGATGTTGAGCAAGCGCGCCCGCGTGGCCACGTGCGCCCGCGGAACTTCCTCGGAGATGAAGGCGGTCACGAGCACCGGGTGCTCGCCATCGACCTCGCCGAAGATGGTGCGGGTCTCCTCGGTGATCTCGGACAGGCCCTCGGCCGTGAGGTCCGCCCGAAGCTGGCTGCGCTGGGCCATGTAGCTCAGCCCCCCGGCCAAGGCGGCCAAGCTGAGCAAGCGGATCAATCCGTGCAAGCGCGCGTGCATCACCAGTGTCGCCTCCCCAGCACGAAGGTGCACGCGTAGAGCAGGACGG
>JAUIJR010000206.1 GCA_030431075.1 Polyangia bacterium
ACCGAAGTGACGAAGCCCCGCCTTCGCCACTCACCAAGCCCAGCCGGGGCCGCGGGACCCCCAAGCCAGAAACCGGATATCCCGGGATGACAAAGGGAGGGCCCAGCGCCCTCCCTTCTCGCGAGGGAAAAGACCCCGGCGCCGCCCCCTGCGTCGTAGACTGGCGGGCCCTCGGGCATCGACGACGTGAAACTCCTCGCGGAACGCCGGGCCGGATGGCTCGTCTTGGCTTCGGGCCTGTGCGCGCTGACTTACCAAAGTGCGTGGATCCGTCAGTTACGCTTGTTGTTCGGGGCGAGCACGGCCGCCTCGGCCGCCGTCTTGGCCATCTTCATGGGGGGCTTGGGGCTCGGCGCGTGGTGGTGGGGTGGCCGGGCCGAGCTGCATCCGCGACCGCTGCGTTTGTACGCGCGCCTCGAGGCGGGGGTCGCCGTCTTTGCGCTGCTCTCATTGCCGGCGCTGGCGGCCGTGCGGGCCGTCTACCTCGGGCTCGGCGGGGAGGCGGCGCTCGGCAGCTTTGGAGCGAGCGCCTTGCGTTTGCTGCTCAGCGCCCTCGTGCTGGGGCTGCCGGCCTTTTGCATGGGCGGCACCTTGCCCGCGATCTTGGCCGCCGCACACCCACGCGGGGATCAGGGCCGCAACTTCGTCGCGCGGGTCTATGGCCTCAACACCCTCGGGGCCGTGCTCGGCGTGGTGCTCACGAGCTTTTGGGCGCTCGAGACCATCGGCATCTCGCGCAGCATTTTGGGTGCCGTCGTCTTGAACCTGGGGATTGCGGCGGCCGCCTGGGCCTTTGGGCCGCGTGAGGCGACAGCTGCGAGTGCGGCCGCGTTGCCCAAGGTGGATCCGGCGGCCGCCCCCGTCGCGCCGCCCTCTTTGGCGTCGGTGCCCAGCCCTTCGCCTTTGGCCCTGCGCGCGCTGTGGCTCACGGCTGGGGTCTTCGGCTTCGTCTTTTTTGCCATGGAGCTGGTCTGGTACCGGGTGCTCGCGCCGCTCACCGGCGGGACCACCTGGGGCTTCGGCTTCGTCTTGGCCGTGGCCTTGGCCGGGATCGGGATCGGGGGCTTGGCCTACGCGCGGCGTCGCGGCGCCGAGATGTCCATCGAGGCCGTCGCCCGCCTCGCCGCGTGGGAGGCGATCGCCTTGGGCTTCGCCTGGCTCTTGGGCGACGCCGTGCCCGTGTGGGCCACGCAGCTGCGCAGCATCACCGTGCTCGGGCGGCCCGGCTTGTTCGCCTACTGGCTGGTGCTGTGCGTCGTCGTCGTCTTCCCGGCCGCGTGCGTGGCCGGCTATCAGTTTCCGGCCCTGGTCGCGTGTCTCGGCCGCGGGCGCGAGGCGGTCGCCACCCAGGTCGGCCGCGCCTACGCCTTCAACACCGTGGGCTCCGTGCTCGGGGCCATGGCCGCGGGCTTTGGACTGATCCCGGCCTTGGGGGTGCGGGGGCTGTGGATCGGCTGCGCCTCGGCGCTCATGGTCACCGCCTTCGCCTTGTGGCGCGTCTCGGGCGGCCTCGGCCTTCGCGTGCCCGTGTTGCTTGCCACCGGCGCGGCCGTCTTTGCGCTCGGGGCTGGGCCGACGCCGGTGTGGATGCACAACCCGATCGGCGCGGGGCGCATCGACTGGGAGGACGACCTCTTCGAGTTGGTGCACGAGCTCGAGCAGCCGCGCTCGGATCTGGTGTGGGCGGCCGACGGCAAGGAGAGCAGCGTCGCCATCTTGGGGCGCAACGCCTTCTCCTTTCGCGTGAACGGCAAGACCGACGGCAACGCGACGGGTGACGCGTCCACCGTGGTCATGGCGCCCTTGATCGGCACCTTGTTGCATCCCGAGCCGCGGCGCGGCCTGGTGATCGGCCTGGGCACCGGCATGAGCGCGGGCTGGATGGCGGCGGTGCCGAGCATGGAGCAGGTCGACGTCGTCGAGCTCGAGCCCGCCTTGCTCGCCTTCGCCGAGATGTGCGCGCCGGTGAATCGGGACGCGCTCGACAACCCCAAAGTCGAGGTGGTGATCGGCGACGCGCGCGAGTGGGTGCAGACGGTGGACCGGCGCTGGGACGTGGTGATGTCCGAGCCCTCCAACCCCTACCGCGCCGGCATCGCCAGCTTGTTCTCGGTCGAGTTCTACCAAAGCGTCCGCGCTCGCATGAGCGAGGACGGCGTCTTCGTGCAGTGGCTGCAGGCCTACGAGATCGACGCCGAGGCCTTTGGCACGGTGCTCGTCTCTTTGCGCGAGGTCTTCGAGAGCGTGGACGTCTTCGTGACCTCGAGCGGTGACTACGCTTTGGTCGCGCGGATGAAGCGGGAGCCTTGGCCCCTGGATCGCTTGCGCGCACGCCTGGCCGCGGCCCCCTACGACGAGGCCATGGATCTGAGCTGGGGCGTCGAGGGCCTCGAGGCCTTTTTGGCCGCGCATGTCGCCGGGCCCGGGCTCGCCGACAGCTTGGCCCAAAACGCCGAGCTGCCGCGCGAGCACGACGATCGCCCGCGCCTGGAATTCGGCTTCGCGCGCTCGGTCGGCGGCCAAGAGTTCGTCACCCCCCGCGAGGTCCTCGATGCGGCCCGCGCCTCCGAGGCGGCCGAGCCCTGGGTGCTCGGCGACTTCGATCGCCGCCGTCGGGACGAAGCCCGGCAGGTCCTCGGCCACGCGATGGACAACGACATGCACGCGGGTCTGGTCGGCGAGGACGAGGCCTTCGAGGCCCGTCGAGCCGCCCGCGCGGCCATCGAAGAGTCGGCGATCGAAGACGCCCTCGCCAGCTGGCAAGGCCAAGCCGAAGCGCCGCGACATCCCTTCGACCGCTTACGTCTGGGCGCGCTGTGGGCCGACGCTGGCGATGCCATCCGGGCCGAAGCGATGGCCAAGGCCCTCGAAGCGCGCCACCCCGTCGACGCCGCCTTGTTGCGCGCGCGCTTGGCCCAGGCCCAGGCCCGCGAAGCCGACATGCTCGAGGAGTTGATGATCGCCGTCGAGCTGGCGAAGCAAGATCCTTGGTTCGACGAGATGAACATGTACGACGGGCTCGGCCGCCTGGTCCGCATCGCCATGGACGAAGAGGCGCTGGATCTGCGCCCGCTTTTCGAGGCCCTCGGGACCCCCTTCGCCGTCGACGCGCTCGGCGAGACGCGCGTGCGCATTCGCCTGCGGCTGGCGCGTCGCATCGACTTCGAGGGCCTTTGCCTCGAGGTCTTCGCGGAGCTCGAGCCGGATCCGCCTTTTGACGACGACGTCCTCGAGATGCGCGTCGAGTGCTACGCCCACCACGAAGATCCCCGGCTCGCGCGCGCCGAGGCCGAGCTCTCGCGCTACGAGGCCCTCGGCGTCAGTCGCAGCCTGGCCGGCTGGTTCGAGGACCTCGAGCTCGAGGACGAAGACGAGTGACCAGGTCGCGCGGACGCTAGAGCAGGTGCCCCATGCGGCGGCGCTTGGTGTCGAGGTAGTGCAGGTTCTCGTCGCGCGGCTCGGCGTGGATCGGCTCGCGGCGCTCGACCTCGACGCCGTGCTGGCGCAGGCCCTCGACCTTGAGGGGATTGTTCGTGTGCAGCACCACCGAGCCGACCTCGAGGGCACGCAAGATCGCGGCCGCAATGCCGTAGTCGCGCAGGTCTCCGTCGAAGCCCAAATGCTCGTTGGCCTCGAGGGTGTCGAGCCCCTTCTCCTGCAGGGCGTAGGCCTTGACCTTCTCGGCGATCCCGATCCCGCGGCCCTCTTGGCGCATGTAAACGACGGCGCCGGCCTTCGCCTCGGTGATCATGTCCAAGGCGATCTCGAGCTGGTCGCGGCAGTCACAACGTTTCGAGCCAAAGACGTCACCGGTCAGGCACTCCGAGTGCACGCGCACGGGGAGCTCGCGGACGCCGGCGACCTCGCCGTGCAAGACCGCGACGTCGTCGATACGCGCGCCGCTGGGATCGATGAAACTGACGATCTCGAACTCCCCGGTCCGGGTGGGCAATCGAGCGCGCGCGTAGATCTTCAGCTCGGGGAGTTCACTCATCGGTCGTTGCGCGGGGCTTAGAGCCCGCGTCAAAAGGGCCGCATCTGGTCTACGATGGACTGGTACAGGCGGTTACTCGCCTTCATACCCGCTTCCATCGAGGCGACCACCAGATCGCGCAATTCGTCGTGATCGCGCTGCAGGGCGTCGTAGTACTTTTGGCGGTCGGCGTGATGGATCAGCGCCGGCCAAAAGGACTCGTTGACCAAGATGTGGTTCATGGCCAGGCGCGCCACGCGGCCGCTGATGTCCGACCAGGGCAAGATCCGGATGATCTCCTTGTGCACGGCGCAGGCGAGCTCGATCGGGTGGGCCTCTTTGCACTCTTGGGTGCGGAACCAGTCCGTCAGCTTGCGCATCCGGTAGCTGATCTTGTCCGGCGGCGCGAGCTCGTGAAAGTAGGGCCGGTGGATCAGATTGTCCTTGCGGTACTGGATCTGGTCCTTCTTGTCGGCTGGCAAGAGCAGCTGGTGCAGACGCTTGAGCCAGTCGAGGTTCAAGGTCACCCGCTTGCCGCGTGCGTCCATCACGAAGTCGATGCCCTCGCGCAGGGCCTCGATGTAGTTGTAAGAGGGGATCAGGTGCGCGTTGCTGATGATCTCGGGATCGATCGCGGCTTTGATCTCCGAGACGTGCAAGACGGTGCCTTCGAGGGCGAAGTCGTGGAAGATCCACGACATCAAGAACTTCTCGTCGAAGGCCTGCCGCTGGGCCGGAGCGAGCATCTCCAGCTTCTCGAGCAGTAGTTCCGACTCATCGTGCAGCTGCCGAAAGTTCGGCGCGCGGGCGGGCATCACGGGAGGGCGTGGCACGGGGTGGCGCACCCTAACGGTCGGGCCCCGCGATCGCAAGCTCGGCGCACCTAAGTGCTTGGATTTTCAAAGAAAAATGCTCGTCTGAATCCTCTCTTTTTTTGACCCGGCCGGTGCCTCCTGGCACAGCTGATGTCATGGGGGCGGCCCAGGCAGAGGAATTCCATCGACCGGTGCTGGTCGAGGCCGTCTGTGGCGCCCTGGGCCCGGCCCTCGCTTCGGGCCCCAAAAAGTCGCGCCCTCGCCGCTACGTCGACCTGACCTTGGGCGGGGGCGGGCACGCCAAAGCCGTCCTCGAGCGCTTCGCCCCCGAGGAGCTTTGGGCCTTCGACCGGGACCGCGAGGCCCTGGCCGCCGCCCGAGCCAAGCTCGAGGGCCTCGGCGCCGACACCCGCCTCGAGCTCATCCACGCCCCTTTTTCCGAGGCCGACGCGCACTTGCGCGCCGCGGGGGTCGAGCAGGTCGACGCGGTGCTCGCGGACTTGGGGGTCTCCTCGTGGCAGCTCGACGCGATCGAGCGCGGCTTCTCTTTTCGTGGCGACGCGCCCTTGGACATGCGCATGGACCAAAGCCGGGGGCCCTCGGCCGCCGAGCTGCTCGAGTCCCTCGACGCGGCCGCCCTCGCCCGGATCTTGCGCGAGTACGGCGAAGAGCCCGACGCCGAGCGGATCGCCCGGGCCATCGTCGAGAAGTCGCCGCGCAGCACCTTGGCCTTGGCCCTGTGCGTGCGCGACGCGATGAGCCACCGCCAGCTGCGCAAGCTCGGCGCCCGCGTGAACCCGGCCACCCGCACCTTTCAGGCCCTGCGGATCGCGGTCAACGCCGAGTTCGACGAGATCGACGCCATGTTGGCGACGGCCCCGAGCTGGCTCGCGCCGGGCGGACGCCTGGGCGTCATCAGCTTTCACTCCCTCGAAGACGCGCGGGTCAAGCGAGCCTTTCGCGGACGCACCCGCGTCGAGGCCCCCCCGGCCGGCTTACCCGTGCCCGCCCGCGACCTGCCCCAGGCCGACTTCGAGATCCCTCGCGGTCTCAACAAGGGCGTCGACGCCGACGCCGACGAGACGGCCGCCAACCCTCGCGCGCGCAGTGCCCGACTGCGCGTGCTCGCCCGCAAAGAGAGCCCCGCATGAGCCCACGTCGCATCGACTTTCTCGACCCGGACCGCCGACCCGCCTCGCCGCGCGCCAGCCAAGGCGCCGGGGCTGGGCGCGGGAGCTCCGTTCGTCAGCGCCGCAACCGAACCCCACGCGAGCACGGTTGGGCCCGGGCCGAGGACAAACGCGCCCAAAGCAGCGAGGCCAAGGCGGCCGGCCGACGGGGGCGTCGGGCCAGCGGCCTTCCATTGCTGCTCGGCGTGGCCTTGGGGCTGATGACCTTCGTCGGCATCGCCCGCGTACGCGCCCGCCTCGACGTGCTCGCCTTGGCCGACGAGGTCACCGCGCTGACGGCCGAGCGCGACGAACTTTTGGATCGCAAGCGGCGACTCGAAGCCGAGCGCGCCTACCTGCGCCACCCCGAGCGCGTCCGTGATCGCGCCACCGCCGAGCTCGGCATGGTCCAAGCCACCCCCGAGCGCATCCAGACGATCGAGGTCGTCCCGCCCCGCGAGGAGAGTCAACGATGAAGGTCAACCGCGTGCACAACGTCCTGCGTCGCGCCCAGCTGACGCGCCCCATGGCCAGCGACATGGGCTCGGTGCGCAAGCGTGCCGGCGTCGTCGGCGTGGTCATCGGCGTCGCCTTGGTGGCCATGGCCGCCCGCGCCGCGAACATCGGCATCACCCAGCACGAGAGCTTCGCCGAGCGTGGCAACCGACAGCAGCTGCGCGCCTACACCCTCGACGCAAGCCGCGGCAACGTGGTCGATCGCAACTACGTCTCCTTGGCCGTCAACGACTACGTGCAGCAGCTGGTGATCAACCCGCGCTTGATCCACGGCCAAGGTCGCCTGGCCGAGGTCCGCAGCTTCTTGCACTCGGTCTTCCCGGCCGAGCACCACGACTACCTCGACCGCGAGCTCGACCCGGAGATCCCCGAGGGGGTCGACCCCCAAAAGTTCCGCAAGGCCTACCGCTTGATCCGCGTGAGCCTCGACCGCGCCCAGGTCGACGCCATCGAGCACAGCGGCCTGCCCGGCTTGCGCCTCGAGCGTCAGCCCAAGCGCGTCTACCCGCGCGGCTCACTGGCCTCGCACGTGCTCGGCCGCGTCGACGCCCAAGGTGGCGGCAACCTCGGCATCGAGCTGGGGCTCGAGTCCGAGCTGGCCGGTCGCGAGACCAGCAGCCCGGCCACCTTCGCCTCGGGCAAGAAGCTGCTGGTCGACGGCCACCCGGACCACGCCATCGCGCGCGGCAACACGGTGGTGATGACCATCGACTCGGCCATCCAGGCGATGGCCGAAGAGGAGATCGACACCCTCGTCGGCAACTGGCACCCGGTGGGCGCCTCGATCGTCGTGATGGATCCCCGCAACGGCGAGGTCTTGGCCATGGCCAACCGCCCGACCTTCGACCCGAACCACCGGATCGGCTCGACCCACCAAACGGTGAACCTCGCGGTGCAAAGCGCCTACGAGCCGGGTTCGACGATGAAGGCGATCACGGTGGCCGCGGCCCTCGAAGAGGGCACGATCCGCAAGAACCAGACCTTCTTTTGCGAGAACGGGCGCTACGACTACACGCCGCAAGCCCCGATCCGCGACACCAAGCCCAGCGAATGGCTGGACGTCACCGAGGTCCTGGCCTTGAGCTCGAACATCGGCACGACGAAGATCTACTCGACCCTCGGCAAGCCCTCGATGCACCGCTGGGTCGAGCGCTTCCACTTCGGCGAGCGCCCCCCGATCCAGCTGCCGGGCGCGACCGAGGGCCTGCTGGCCGACTGGGAGGACTGGTCGGACATCAAGGGCGCCAACATCTCCTTTGGTCAGGGCATGAGCGCGAGCCCCCTGCAGGTCGCCGCGGCCTTCGGGACCTTCGCCAACGCCGGCCGCTACAACGCGCCGACGATCGTCTCGCGGGTGATCGACCCCGAAGGCGAGGTGGTCTGGGCCCACGACCCGACCCAAGAGCAGATCATCCGCACCTCGACGGCCTCGACCGTGCTCGAGATGCTGACCGCGGTCGTCCACACCAAAAAGGGCACCGGTAAGAACGCCCGCATCGAGGGCTACCGGGTGGCCGGCAAGACCTCGACGGCCCAAAAGGCGGCCCCCGGCGGCGGCTACTACAAAGACCAGTACTACGCGTCTTTCGTCGGCGCGTTGCCGGCCGAGGACCCCCGCGTGGTGATCTTGGTCAGCGTCGACAACCCCGAAGGCGGCCACTACGGCAACGAGGTCGCGGCCCCCACCTTCGCGCGTCTGGGCGAGCGAGTGATGCGCTACTACGGCGTGGCGCGCAACGACATGGAGGGCGTCGCCCCCGAGTCGATCGCGTTGGCCGGCGACGCGGCCGAGCTACTCGAAGGCTTCATGGCCGAAGACGACGTCGAGCCCTCCTTGCCCGGCGCCGGTCCAGTCGAGTTCACCACGGGCCTGCCCGACTTCACCGGCTTGAGCTTGGCCCAGGCCTACGACGAAGCCGAGAAGATCGGCATCGAGCTCGTCGCCCAAGGCACCGGCCTCGCCGTCGGCCAAGACACGCCCCCCGGCCCGATCACCCGCGGCGCCGAGGTGCGGGTGTACTTTGCGCCGCCGCAGTAGGTGCGCGCGGGCGAGCCGCGAGGCTCTACTCCGCCGCTCAGTCTGAGACGCCGAGGTGGAGTAACAGCCGCAGCTCATCGTTCTCGATGACGAAGTCCCGCCAGTAGCACTCATAAAATGGGCGAACCGCTTCGCCCCCGCGACCGCTCACTTCCACTTCCCAGATCGACCAAGGCCCCGACCCACCGAGACCCTCGACTTGGCGACGTACCTCGACCGCGCGCTCGAGGCACCAGAAGGCCAGCGCCTCGAAGAGATCTTCCGGGTCGACGTCACCGACGGAGAGCTCCCAGTTGTGCTCCCCCTTGGGTAGGACGGCGTTCTCGATCGCTCGCCGCCTCGGCAGGTCTCGCGGTAGGACCTCCACGTCGAAGGTGTACCCCTCGTTCACATCCATGCGCGCCCGGGCAATCTCAGCGAGCGTGCTCTGAAGCTCGGCCAGGGTCGAACTCACGGTCCGACCAGCCTGCCAGAGCCCAGCGTTCCTCTCCAGCATCGAGCTCGTCGCCCAAGGCACCGGCCTCGCCGTCGGCCAAGACACGCCCCCCGGCCCGATCACCCGCGGCGCCGAGGTGCGGGTGTACTTTGCGCCGCCGCAGTAGGTGCGCGCGGCCGCAAGCCAGTGAGCTAACGCCGGCCCGCTCGTGCCGCGGGTCCGCACTTTCTCGAAAGAAAGCGCCCCCGCCCGCGCGTTAGAATCTTCGCCTTGGCCCTGACCCTCGAACGCCTCTTGGCCGGC
>JAUIJR010000207.1 GCA_030431075.1 Polyangia bacterium
CCCCCCATCGGCCTCGAGCAGCACGATGTTGTCCGGCTTGAGATCCCGGTGGACCACGCCGTGCGAGTGCGCAGCCCCGAGCCCATAGGCCAAGCTGCGCGCGAGCCCGACGGCCCGCTCCGGGTCCAGGGCGCCGTTGTCGTCGATCTCTTCGCCGAGGTTCTTCCCCGCGAGCAGCTCCATCACGTAGTAGGGGCTGCCACCGGGGGTTTGGCCGTAGTCGCTGATGTCCACCACGTTGGGGTGGCTGATCTTCGAGGCGACGCGCGCCTCGAGCTCGAAACGAGCCGCCACGTCTTCGACCTCGGCGTACTCGGAGCGCAAGACCTTGATGGCGACCGGCTTGTCGATGGCCACGTGGACGCCGCGGTACACCACACCCATACCGCCCGCGCCGATGCGCGCATCGATCCGGTAGCGCTCGGCCAAGATGGTGCCGAGCAGGAGCTCTTCGCCCTCTTCGTCGTAGCGGACTCGCACGGCCGGGCTGGCCCCGCTTTGCGCCCCCGGCTTCAGCTCGGCGGCCGTAGCCGCGGCCGTCGATTGGGCCGAAGGCGGCGCCGCGTGCCAGGCCCCGTCGGCCGCCGCCCCTCCGACCACGCGTCGCGGGGCGGTGTCGTGATCGATCGCCTGCGCCGGCGCCCCCGTTTCGAGCAGGGAGGCGCCATCATTCGGGCAAAAGCCCGCGACGACGTCGTATGTCGCCCCACAGGTCGGGCAGCGTTTCACGCCGTTGCGAGCCTAGACCCCGCTTCGCCGAGGGTCAACGAAAGCGCAGCTGGGACGAAGCCAAGGGTCATCGAGGCGTGTAGGCTGCCGCCCGATGCCTCCCCACACCGGAGAGATCCTCATCGGTCGGCCGCTCACCCTCGCCGATATCGTCCGTGTTGCACGCGATGGCGCGACCGCGCAGCTCGATGTCGAAGCACGCGAGTCGCTCGCCTCCACCCGGGCCATGCTCGAGGCATCGCTGAACGAAGGCGCCGTGATCTACGGCGTGAACACGGGCTTCGGCGCCCTCTCCGAAACCCACATTCCGGGCGACAAACTCGCCGAGCTGCAACGAAACTTGCTGCGCAGCCACGCGGTGGGGGTCGGTCCGGCCTTCGACGAAGCCGTGGTCCGCGCCTGCCTCTTGATGCGGGCGCACACCTTGGCCATGGGCGCGTCGGGCGTCCGTCCCGAGCTCCCCGAGTATTTGCTCCGGATGCTCGAGCTGCGCGTGCACCCCTACGTGCCCAGCCAAGGCAGCGTGGGCGCGAGCGGCGATCTCGCTCCCCTCGCCCACCTCGCGTTGCCGGTCATCGGCGAAGGCGAAGTCTGGGTCGATGGCGTACGCCGCCCAGCCGCCGCGCACATGGCCAGCGTAGGCCTCGAACCCTATGCCCTGGGTCCAAAAGAGGGCCTGAGCCTGATCAACGGCACGCAGGTGAGCACCGCGGTCGCGGCGATGGCCTTGCAAGACGGGCTCGAGCTGCTGACGGCCGCCGACATCATCGGGGCGCTGAGTCTCGACGCCTACTTGGGCACGGCCTCCATTTGCGACCCGCGGATCCACGCCGGCAAGCCCCACGCTGGCCAGCAGCGCAGCGCCTCGCTGATCGCCAAGTTGATCGAGGGCTCCGAGCTCAACCGCTCGCACATGAACTGCGGCCGGGTACAAGACGCTTACTCCTTGCGCTGCATGCCGCAAGTGCACGGCGCCGTGCGTGACGCCCTGCACTACGCGCGCGTCACCGTCGCCACCGAGGTCAACAGCTTTACCGACAACCCCCTCGTCTTGCTGCGCCCCGAAGGCGGCTTCGATGTGGTCTCGGGCGGCAACTTTCACGCCGCGCCCGTGGCCTTGGTCTCGGACCACGCCGCCGCCGCTTTGACCACCCTCTCGACCATCTCCGAGCGCCGCTTGGACCGTTTTTTGAACCCCGAGAGCTCGCGCGGCCTGCCGGCCTTCTTGGCCGACGAGCCCGGACTCGAGTCGGGTTTCATGATGGCGCAGGTCACCGCGACCGCCTTGGCCTCGGAGTCCAAGGCGCTCTCGCACCCGGCCAGCGTCGACACCATCCCCACCAGCGCCGGCAAAGAGGACCACGTCTCGATGGGGCCCATTGCGGCACGCAAGCTCGCCCGCATCGTGGCCAACTGCGCGCGGGTGCTCGCCATCGAGGCGGCCGTGGCCGCGCGCGCCATCGACTTGCGCGAGCTCCCCTCGAGCTCCCACCTGATGGGCGCGCACGCCAAGATCCGCGAGTACGTCGCGCCCTTCACCGGCGACCGTTCGATGTCCGACGAGTTCGAAGCCCTCGCCGGGGCGATCGTTCGCGGCGAGCTGCGCGAGGCGGCCGGCGTCCGCGACGAGTAGCTCGATTCAGCCCGGCGGCGCGGTCGCTTCGCGGCGCTCCCAAAACTGCACGCGATTGAGGCGCAAGCTTCGGTCCCGTCGGTAGTGGCTGCGCAAGAAGAGCTGCAGAGCTTTGAACTCGCGCGCCGGCGCGTTGCTGCCCAAGACGATCCAGCGCGGCGGCGTCGCCCGAAAGTCCTCGAGCAAGAGCTCGGCCATCGGCCCGTCTACGAAGCGAGGAGGCGTGGCGGGGGTGCGCCAGGTGTCATCGTTGGGTGGCGTCAGCAAGCCCAAGCTCTTGTAGATACGCGATCCGGCGCGCGCGTCCGCGTAGGTGTAGACGTCCCACAGGTGCCATCCCCACACCCAGATCCGATCGCCGGGCTCGAGACGCGGGGCGATATGGGCGGCGATGGCCCGTGAGCCCAGGTCGTGGGGATGGGCGCGGTCGCGGCGGGTCTCTTTCGAGATCGAGACTTGCCGAGCGAGCCCGAGGCAGAGCCACGCCAAGACGAGTCCGCGGGCCGCCCAGGCGAGAACGCCGGTGCGAACTCCGCCCCCGAAAAAGCGTCGCAGCCCCCAGGGCATCGCGGCCAGCAAGGCCATCGGCGCCAGCGCGGTCGAGAAGTAGCCCTTGTAGAAGCGCAAGCCGACCGCGGTGGCGGCCCAGGTGCCGAGCATCCACAAGACCAACAAATGTCGCAGGGCCTCGTCATCCTCACTTCCCCCTTCGCGCGTGGCCGTCGGGGCGAAGGCGGCAAAGAGCGCCGCGCCCAGCACCGGCCCCACGAAGTGCGCACTCGCCAGTACCCCCTCGCGCAAGGCGGCGATGCCCCCCACCTCGCGCGCCCCGATGTACTTGGCGCCCCAAGCGTTCAAGGCGTAGCCGCGCACAAAGTCCCCGAGTGCGCCCTGGGACGCGAAGTGCAAAGCGATCGGGAGGTGGGCGAGCAGCACCCCACCCGCGATGCAGGCCAAGCCCAGCATGCGTTGTTTGGCCTTGGCCTCGCCCGGCGCGAACACGGCGGCCCAGACGAAGATCGCCGGCCCGACCACGGCCGCCGGTCGCTTGAACAAGGCGGCAAGCCCAGCGGCAAGCCCGGCCGCGACCCACCACCGCCAGCGCGCGCGCCACTTCCCCTGCGCCCCACGAGCTCCGCCCTCCCAGGTCCACCACACCGCGAAGACCGTCGGCAGGTTCGCCCAGGTCACGTAGTTGGCGTCCATGCTATCGAGATGCGCATCGAAGGCCAGGTAAGCGACCCCCGTCCACACCGCGGTCCACGCTCGCGCCGGGGAGGCCTCCCCTTTCGAGGCCTTTGCGTGGCTTCGCCAGGCAAAGACCATCAATGCGAGGGCCGTACACATCGCCCACACATTGGCCAGGGTGTGCAGCTGCTGCACCCACCCGATCCCACGACCCTCGGGCGCGATCAGGGCCGCGAGATAAAAGCTGCCCGGCGCCTTGAGCTCGACGCTGTCGCGATACGGCAAGGCGCCGTCCAAGATCAGCTGCGCGTTGTAGGTGATGCCCGCAACGTCGTGCGACGCGAAGCCCTGCGAATGCAGCCCCGGCTCTCGCAGCCACCAAGTCCACATGGCCAAAGCGGCGAAGACGGCCGCGGCCACCCATGTCTTGCGCCTTTGCGACTCTCGCTCCATCGGGCCCCGCGTCTAGAAGGGCTGATTGAACAGCAGGTTGAAGGTGACCGGCGGCAACAAGCGGGTCGCCTGCTCGCCGGGCAGGCCCTGGGCCTCGGCCAGAGCGTCGGGGAAGACCTGCCCCAAGCACGCCGAGCGGGCGCGACCAATCGGCACGGCCGCCTCGAGGCGCAGCAGCTGGGGCGCCACGCCGAGGTAGTGCACATAGGCGGTGAGTCCGTAGCCGACCTGGCCACGCCAGTTCCCAGGCGCGAACAAGCCCCGGTAGTCGGCGCAGCTCGAGAAGGTCGAGACACCACCAAAAAGGACGCCTCCGAAAGAGCGCCACCAAGTGAGGTTGGCGACGTTGGTCCGCATGTCGTTGAAAAAGACATGCCGGTACTCGAGCTGGCCGGTCAGCACCGCGCGGCCAAAGGCCTCGTCGGCGACGAAGGCCGAAAGCCCGCCCAGGCCACCGACCCGCGGCAAGCTCCGGTACTCGAGACCACCGCGCATCGGCGTCACCACCTCGGCCCCGATCCGCGAGGCCAGCACATGGTCGTGGGCCAAGGGCCATAGCTCCACCCAATCGGCGAAGAACACGGCCGCGTGTCGGTCGTCCGTCTGTCCCGGCTCGGTGCGCACCACGTGCGAAAAGCGAATCCCCGCCGAGATGCGATGCCCCCGATCGGGCCAAAAGCCAAAGCGTCGCGTGTCGTCGCTGAGCGTGACGGTCTCTTCGACCCGTACGCCGCCGCGCGGATCCAGCCCCGAGGTCCCCAGCCAGGCCCCCGTCAAGGCGACCCGCAAACGCAAACGTCGCCGCTGGCGATTGACCTTCTCGAGGAAGTAGACGTTCGAGGCCGCGCCCGCGCCGATCAGCGTCTCGCGGTCCTTGAAGATGTTGAAGGTGGCCGTGGTCCGTAGGTCGCGTCGCACGCCCGCCTCAAAGGCGAAAAAACCCGCGATGGAGTTCCACCGCGCACCGGGGGTCTCGGCGTTGGCGAACTCGCTGGCCGCGATACCGATCCCGATGCCCGTGTAGATGAAGCGGCGACTGCCCGGGCGACGGTTGTTGAAGCGCGCGTCGTTGTTGTCTCCGCGCGCGCCCGGCGAAGTCGGGATCCGCGACTCCTCGGTGAGCCGATAGCGGGGATCGATGGTCACGTACTCCACCCGCGACTCGGTCTCGAGCACGAAGCGGTGCGTCGCCCGCAAAGGCTGGTCCTCGAGCGCGCGTCCCGGCTCGGCCTCGCCGTTCCAGATCAGGTTGTGCCGGGTCCCGTCGCGCTCGACGACCTCGATCTGCACCGGCTCCACCAAGGGGGCCTCGGCGTCGCGCCAGACCTCGACGGTGGTGCGCCAGCGCCCGTCGTCGAGACGCTCGCGTTGCAGGTCGCCGACCGCGTAGTCGACCTCGGGATAGCGCCCTAACCACTGGTCGAAGAACCAATCGAGCTCCCGCCCCCAGACGGCCTCGGCCGTGCGCTGCGGATCTGCGTTGGGGAACTTGACGGTGAGGGCGTGCCAGCGCGCCAAGCTGGCGTCGTCGAGTAGGTCGTCGAGCTTTTCGTGGATGCGACGTCCGGTAGGAAGGTCGTGGGCAAACCACAGGGGGTGATTGCGGACCTCGAAGATGTCCTCGCCGCCGCGAAAGTAGGCCGACGCGAAGCTCGCCTGCCCCCGGTACAAAAAGCTGTCCACCGCCGGCATGAAGGACAAGTTGCGCAACAAGTCGCGGGCGTCCTCGTCCGGCAGGTCGCGACGGGCCTGCCACACTTGGGTCAACGCAAAGCTCACCGAGCCGCCGAGCCAAAGCTGGGTCGTGGCGTCTTGTTGCCCCGCGAGGTAGGCCCAGGCCAGCTCGTCGAGCAAGGCCCGCGCGACTTGGACCTCGTGAAATCGACGAAAGCGGTCCGCCGGCAGCACATGAAGATACTCGTCCGAGAGCATCGTCGCCGTGGGGTGCGCCTGCGTGATGTCGCTGCGCAAGGGCCCCTGCACGATGACCAACTGCGAGTCCGGCGGCGCCTCGATGCCCAGACGCGCCGCGATGTCGATGCACTCTTTGGCGATGGTCTCGACATGCCCCGCGACGTCGGGGAAGTAGCCGAGCACCGACTCGTGGGGATACTGCGCGACGGGGCGCGGATCCATGTGCAGGACATGCACCGTGACGCCGCGAAACTGCGTCACCAGTCGGTGCCACTGCTTGCCCCAGAAGATCGAGGGATAGCCGACCCGGCGATGGCCAAAAGGGTCCTCGCGGGCGATGACGATCTCATCGCCCCCCAAGCGCTTGGCCTCGGCCTCGCTGGGGTCGGTGCCCGGTGCCCAGTCCGGCAGCTCGCCGAAACGCACCTTCCCCACCCGCCACTGCACCGGTTCGACGACGCGGCCCCGCGGATCGGCGTAGCGCCCGCCTTGGGCCAGCCGACTCGGCAGCGGGGCGATGGCGCCACCCAAAGCGCAGCGCCCCCGCACACAACCAAAGGGCCAGTAGCGGCGCGGAACCTCGACGCGATAGCGCAAGGTCACCCGCTCGACCCCTGCCCGCAAGGTCAGCTCGAGGCGGTCGCCGCCTTCGACCCTTCGCACCTGTACGCGCTCGCCCCGGTCATCCACCGCTTCGAGCACGCGCATCCCCGAGCGCCCCCAGGGGCCGCCTTGGTAGGCGGAGTAGGCCAAGGCGTCGAGATGCTTCGGCTCACGTCCGGCGAAGTGCGCGTAGTCGAGAAAAATGACCTCCCGCACCCGCTTGCTCGGCACGAAGTGATAGGTGGCCACCGCATCTACACGCGCACCGAAAGCCGGCGGGCGCGAGCCCTCGGGGACCTTGCTCCCGCTGCGCCAGATCGTCAGCGCGACATCGACGGCCTGGGGGTGGGCTTCCCCCTCCTCTTCACCGACGGGACCCGTGCGCCCGGCCGAGGACGGCGCCACCTCGAACTCCGCTTGGGCTCGAGGCGACTGGGCCCACGCCGCGGGGGCCCACACCGCAGCGAACAGGCCGCACAGCCAAAGCGCCAACAGGCCCGGCCATCGCCGGACGAAGGCGATGCCACCGGCCGCTCGAAACGCCGCGGGCGGGGCGTGCACATTTGCGCCGGGTCTCGGCATCCTCGCGGCGCAGTATCCCACCACTCGCCGCCTTCTCGGCGGCGACTTCCACCCCCGAGCAAAGCTCGACTCGGAGCGCATCGGGGGGAAGCTCGGATCTCGCTGGCTCCACGTCGCGCCGTCGACGCTGAGCGGGCGCGTTGCCCCCCGTCGCGGGTTTGACAGGGCTGCGCGGAGATAGGAGCCTGCCGGCATGCGGCGTCTTTGTCGACTCGTACCCTTCGCCATGCTGGTCGCCTTGCCCGCGACGGCACTCGCCGGCCCGCCCACGCTGCCGGCCGAAGGCGAAGCGGCGCCCGTCGAAGGTGAGGGCGCGGCCGAAGCGGCGCCGCCCGCCGAGGCGCCACCGCCCGCTCCGCCCCCCGCGCTCAGCGATCCGGCCGCGGAACCCGACGGCGATCTGCCCACCGACGACGATCCCTTCATGGACATCGGCGGCGAGGCTTCGCTCTCCGGTGCCAGCGCAAGCTCCAGCTTGGAGGCCGAAGCGGACGAGGGCGCCGACGCGCCGGGGGCCACCGACGGCCCGGGCATGGTGCGCGGCCGTCCCGAACCGGTGATGAACACCCTGCGTGGCTCGGTCGGCCACATGTACACCGCCTTGCCGAACTCCGGCGGGGATATGACTTTCCGCTTCCGTTTGCACACGGACTTCTTTCGCTCGACCGGCCGCTTCTTGGACGACGCCGACACGGGCGAGCAAGACACCGACTCGCGCCTGCGCGGCACGGTGAACATCGGCTTCACGCCGATCAAGTACATCGACATGTGGCTGGCCGTGAGTTCCTCGGCCAATCGCAACGAGCGCGACAAGCCCGGTCGTCAAGACCCCAACACGGTCTTCGCCCTCGGCGACACCGAGTTCGGTGTCAAAGGCGCCTACCGCTGGAAAGATGGCGGCATCGGACTCGGCGGCCAGATGTACCTGGGCTTGCTCAGCGGCTCGGGCCGCCTGCTCACCGAGCGCGTCAACTTCGGATTCGACGCCATCTTCGCGGCCGACCTTCGCTACCTCACCGCGAAGAAGATTCCGGTCCGCTTCGCCACGAACATCGGTTTTTTCCTCGACAACTCCTCGAAGCTCGTCGACTGGGAGAACATCACCGACGACCTCTCGCGCGAGGTCTTTCGCTTTGGTCTCGGCGCGAACAACAACCGCGTTCGCACCCGCTGGGCCGTCGACTTTCCGATGCGCCTCGGCAAAGAAAAGCAGTTCGGCATCGACCCCTTCTTGGAGTTCAGCTGGGACGTCGCCACCTCGCAAGAGGACGCCTTCTTGCCGCTGACGGCCGACATCGGCGAGGCCCCCCTGCCCCGCTCGACCAACTGGCTGACCCTGGGTGTGCGCGCCAACGTCTTCGCCGGCTTGTTCGTCGACGCGGGCGTCGACATCGCCACCGCGATGCCCAACTTCGAGTTCGGGCCGCCCCTGCCGCCCTACCTCGTGATCTTGGGCTTGGGCTACTCGGCCGATACCAAGCCGGTGGTCAAAGAGGTCCCCGTCGAGGTCCCCGCCAGCGATGCCCCCGCGTCCGTGGCCGTGCTCGATGGCCGCATCGTCGGCAGCGTCACCGACGCCAGCGGAACGCCCGTTCCCGGCGTCATCGTCCGTTTCCCCGGCCGCGCCGCCAACGACATGATCACCGACGCCAACGGCGCTTTCGTCAGCTGGCGATTCTCCGAAGGTGAGGTCCCGGTGCAGTTCCAGCTCGCCGACGGCACGATCGTCGACCGCTCGGCCCTCCAGCTCGAAGGCGGCGCGCCTGCGGCCGCCGCCCAGTGGGGCATGATGGACGGCACCATCACCGACGAGGCCGGCCAACCCGTGGCCTTCACCATGCAGGTGACCGGCATGGGCATCGACGAGCCCTTTAGCTCTCCCGAGCCGGGCCGCATCGCGCTCGAGCTCCCCGCCGGCGACTACACCGCCGTGGTCAGCGCCGACGGCTACGAGCCGACCACGCTCAGCTTCTCGGTGGGCGCCGAGACGGCGATGGTCAGCGGCACCTTGAAGTCGGCCAAGCCGGTCGAGACCCCGAACGTCAAGGGCAGCTCGCGCTCGATCCGCCTGCGCAAGAAGATCCGCTACAAGGGCAATGCCGTCGACCCGCGCTCCAACGAACTGCTCGAC
>JAUIJR010000208.1 GCA_030431075.1 Polyangia bacterium
TCGGAGATCTGTGGGCCGCCCTGACGCAAGGCGACCAGCTCGCCACCTACCTCGCGGTCATCTTGCCGATGGGCGTGTTCAACTTGGTGGGCTCGCTGCAAAACCTCGAGTCGGCCGAGGCCGCCGGTGACGTCTTTCCCACCCGACCGAGCCTGGCCGTCAACGGACTCGGCTCGATGGTCGCGGCCCTCTTCGGCTCTTGCTTCCCGACCACCCTCTACATCGGCCACCCCGGTTGGAAAGCCATGGGCGCCCGCGCCGGCTACTCGACCCTCAACGCCATCTTCGTCAGCGTCGTGTGCATGGGCGGCAGCTTGGCTTGGATCGCGTGGGCCGTGCCCATCGACGCCGGCATGGCCATCGTCTTGTGGATCGGCATCGTCATCGCTGCGCAGGCCTTCACGGCCACCCCGCGTGAGCACGCGCCCGCGGTGGTCGTGGGACTGCTGCCGGGGCTGGCGGCCTGGGGCGCGCTCATGGCCAAAAACGGCCTGCGCGCGGCGGGCGTCGGCAGCCCGGACGGTCCCCCCTTCGGCCCCGAGCTCATCGATGCATTTCGCGCCTCGGACACGTGGATCCACGGCGCCTTCGCGCTCGAGCAGGGCTTCATCTTCACGGCCATGATCTTGGCCGCGGCCACCGTCGCCGTCATCGAGCGACACTTCATGCGGGCCGCCGCCTGGATGCTGGGCGCGGCCGGGCTCAGCGCGACCGGGCTGATGCACGGCTACACCTTCACCCCGGGCGATACGGCCTTGGCCTTGGCCCCCGCCTGGCCCTGGGTCGGCGGTTACTTGGCGATGGCCCTACTCTTCGCGCTCGCGCCTTGGGTCACCCAGCCCGACGACGAGGGTGCCCACGCTTGAAGCGGCCGGGCCCTTCCCGCACCATCTCAGGCGTGCCGAGCGTGCTGATCCCCAAAGAGCAGAACCTGCTCAAGTATTTCTTGCGCCACGTCGACAACCGCGGCGAGGAGCCGGCGGCGATGGTCAAGCGCAACGGTCGCTACGTCGACGTCAGCTGGCACGAGATCTGGGTCGAAGCCCGACGCCTGGCCCGTGGCCTGGTCGCCATCGGCGTCCAGCCGGGCGACCGCATCTCGCTCATCTCCTCCACGCGCCTCGAGTGGGTGACCTCGGACCTGGGCATCTTGGCCGCGGGTGGCGTGACCGTCCCCATCTACCCCTCGAACTTGCCCGAGGAGTGCCAGTACGTCGTCGACCACTCGGGGGCCAAGGTGGTCATCGCCGAGAACGCCGAGCAGGTCGCCAAGTTCATCGAGATGCGCGCGCAGCTGCCCGAGGTCACGCGGGTGATCCAGCTCGAGGGCGCCCTCGAAGTCGCGGACGCGGATCGCAAGTGGGTCATGTCGCTGGCCGAGCTGGTCGAAGCCGGCGGCGAGGACGACAGCGTGCTCGACGCGCCCATGGCGAGCTTGGACGCGGAGTCGGTGCTCACCATCATCTACACCTCGGGCACCACCGGTCGGCCCAAAGGCGTGGTGCTGACACACGCCAACATGCTCTACGAGGGCGACTGCGTCGAAGAGGTCGACTTGGTCCGCACCACCGACGTGCAGCTCTTCTTTTTGCCGCTCGCGCACGTCTTCGCCAAGGTGCTCGAGGTCAGCTGGTTCTCGGTCGGCTACATCATGGCCTTCGCCGAGGACATGACGACCATCGCCCGCAACCTCGAAGAGACCCGGCCGACCTTGATGTGCGGCGTCCCGCGCGTCTTCGAGAAGTTCTACTCGGCCGTGGTCGAGAAGGGCCGCGAGGCCGACGGCATCAAGCGCAAGCTCTTCGACCGCGCGCTCGAGCTCTCGGTGCGCAACGGCGAGGCCGAGGACGGGGGCGAGGCGCTGAGCTTCCGCGAACAGCTGGAGTGGAAGCTGCTCAAAAAACTGGTCTTCGCCAAGATCGGCGCCCAGCTCGGTGAAAAACTGGGCGGGCGCATGCGCATCATGCTCTCGGGTGGCGCGCCTTTGTCGGCCAAGATCAACTGGTTCTTCCGCGACGCGGGTCTCACCATCGTCGAGGGCTACGGCATGACCGAGACCTCGGCCGGCACCACCGTCTGCTTGCCGCACAACAACCTCATCGGCACGGTGGGCCCTGCCTTGCCCGGCACCGAGCTGAAGATCGCCGCCGACGGCGAGATCCTGGTGCGCGGACCGGGGGTCATGCGCGAGTACTGGAACAACGCCGAGGCCACGGCCGAGACGATCGTCGACGGCTGGCTGCACACCGGTGACATCGGCGAGATCGATCCCAAGACCCGCGCCTTGCGGATCACCGATCGCAAAAAGGACCTCATCGTCACCGCCGGCGGCAAGAACGTCGCGCCGCAAAAGATCGAAGGCCTGCTCAAGGTCGACAAGCTCATCGCCCAGGTCGTGGTCCATGGCGACAAGCGCAAGTTCTTGAGCGCGCTCATCGTCGCAGACCCCGACGCCCTCGCAGACTTCGCCCGCGACCGCGGCCTGCCCGAGAACTACGAGAGCACGAGCCAGAGCCCCGAGCTGCGCAGCGCGATCCAAGAGCTGGTCGATCGCACCAACGCCGAGCTCGCCAGCTACGAGACGATCAAGAAGTTCGCGATGGCCGAGCGCCCCTTCGGGGTCGAGACCGGCGAGCTGACGCCCAAGCTCTCGGTCAAGCGCAAGGTCGTCAATCAACGCTGGGGTCACGTTTTCGACGCCTTTTACGACGAGAGCTACTGAGGCACAGCGCCTTGCACCAGGTCCCGACGCGGACCCGGCCCCGCCGCCTGGCGCGCCTTGAGCCCGCCCCGGTGCGCCGTTATGGTCCGCGCCGCCATGGCCCGCCACCGCCACTTGCTCGCACTGACGATCCTCGCCGCCTGCGGGCCCACCGATCGCGGCGGACCGATGTTCACCTCCAGTGCCAGCGCCGGCGACGAGAGCGGTGAAGAGGGCGAGGCCAGCGGCGAGAGCGAGAGCAGCGAGAGTAGCGAGAGTGGTGACGGCGACGGCGACGGCGATGGCGATGGCGATGGCGACGGCGACGGCGACGGCACGACCGGCGGTGACGCGTGCGCCTTCGACATCGAGGGCGTGTGGATCAACGAGTTCCACTACGACAACGATGGCAGCGACGTCGGTGAGTTCATCGAGCTCGCCGGAGTCGCCGGGGTCAACGTCGGCAGCTGCTACGAAGTCGAGCTCTACAACGGCGCGAACGGGGCGAGCTACGGGACGATCACCTTCTCCGGTGCGATCCCCGAGGAGCTCGCAGGTCGCGGTGCGATCTCGGCCAACGCGACGATGGAGATCCAAAACGGCAACCCCGACGGCATGGCCTTGGTCCACAAGCCGAGCGGGCAAGTCGTGGAGTTCTTGAGCTACGGCGGCAGCTTCACGGCCATGGGCGGGCCCGCGTCGGGCCAAAGCTCCACCGACATCGGGGTCACCGAGTCCGGCTCTGGACCCAGCGACGTCTCGGTCCAGCGCAACGGAAGCGGCAGCCGAGGCAGCGACTTTGGCTGGACGGGCCCGAGCACCGCGAGTCCCGGCTCCATCAACACCGGCCAATCGATCAACTGACGCCCGCGCGCATGCGATATCGTGCGGGCGTGAGTGAATCTCTCACCCACGCGCCGGCGAACCGCTTGCCGCCACGTCTCGAGCCCGACCCTCTCGAGGCCGAGTTCGCGCGCGCCCAGACCATGGCCAAGCTCTTCGGCGAAGAGCACGAGCTTCGCGTGGCCGGCTACCCCCTGCTGCGCAAGATCGGCTCCGGCGCCGCCTCGATCGTCTTCGAGTCCCGTGCCCCCCGTCAGCGCCGCGTCGCCCTCAAGATCTCTCGGCATCGGGCGCGGCCGAGCACGCGCACCCGCATGCAACGCGAGGCCCGGGCCTGCGCGCGACTTCAGCACCCCAACATCGTCGAGCTCCTCGACGCCAACGAGCACCAAGGACGCATGGTGATGGTCATGGAGCTCGCGGACCAGAACCTTCGCCATTGGTCCGCCACGAAGCCGCCGATCTCGGCCCGGGCCGCCATGTTGCGCCAAGCGCTCGAAGGGCTCGCCGCCGCTCACACTGCGGGCTACGTGCACCGCGACTTCAAACCGGACAACGTCTTGATCTTCGGGGAGACCCGCGCCGCCGTCGCCGACTTCGGCTTGGCCTTGGATCTCCATCAGACCCTGCGCGAGTCGGGGCGCCTCACCAACCCCGGGGACGTGCTGGGCACCGCCGACTACATGGCGCCCGAGCAGCGACGCGGCCTTCGCATCGATGCCCGCGCGGATCTTTGGGCCTGGGCCGCCGTGGCCTGGGAGACGCTGATGGACCAGCGCCTCGATCCGGATCTGCGCGCCCTGCCGACGCCCGACGAACTCCAAAGCGCGCTCGAGTCCCGACTCGTCGCCGAGACTTCGCTGGCCGCGTGGCCCGCCGCCATCGTGGGAGCCCTGGCGCTTCGCGCCGAGCTGCGCCCCACCGACGCCGGCGAACTCCTGGCTACGCTCGCTCCGGCCTAGCGTGCGGCCACGAAGCGCTCGAAACGCGCGGCGAGTACCGTGGGGTCGGACACGGGGGCGGAGCAGCGCGTCTCGTCGCAGATGAAGGCCCGGGCCGCGCTCGCCCCCGGGTACCACTCCCCCGGCGGCGAGCGATCTACGAGTGCGGTCGGCCATTGCGCCGCCACGCGGGTCGCTACCGCCTGCATGGCTTCGATGCCCGGGGTGTCCGCCTCTCCCACCACGGTTATCCACACGCCCGGGTCGCTGGCGAGAAGCGCGAGACCGAAGCGACCCACGAAGCGCCCCTCGGGTCGTAGCCTCTCCTCCGAACCCAGCGCCTGCAGGATCTCGTTGGCGCGTCGCTGCAATGCGCTCGACTCGCCGTTGGCGTGTTCGAAGAGTCGATGCAAGCGCAGGAGCGCATGCGCAGCCCGTCCGTTGAGCTCGAGGGGATGGCGTGGCTGCGCCAGCACGCCGCGTGCGTCCGGATCCGCCGGGCTCGACATCAAGGCGCCGGTCGGCCCCACGAAGTCGCGCTCGAGCACCTCAGCCAGCGCGGCCGCCTCGCTTCGCCACCGCCGATCTCCGCTCAGCTCGTAGAGCTCCACGAAGGCGCACAGCATCGCCACCTGGTCGCCCAACCCGCGCACGGACTCGCCGCCCCGCGAAGGCGCGTGCGAGAAGCCCCCCGCGGCATCTCGATGTGTCTTCACGATCGACGCCGCCAACTCGAGGGCACGCGCACGCCAGGCCGCCGCGCGCTCGGGCGGCGCCACCCGGGCGAGGCGCGCGAAGGCGACGACCAGGCTGCCGTTGACGTCCGCGTAGACGCTCAGATCGCGCGCGGGCTCGAGCGCAGCCGCCCGCGCTTTTGCATCGCGGGCGTAGAACTTCGCGCCCTCGAGACGCGAACCATCACGCCGCTTCGCGTCGGCGTCCTGACTCGCCCCATAGCCCCCCTCCCCGCGCAGGTGCCCATCCAAGTAGGCGACGATGCCCTCGGAGCGCGCCCACAGGGCCTCGCGCAGACCGGGCTCCTCGCTCGCCGCCAACAAGTACGCGTGGGCCTCGAGCAACTCCGCTTGCAAGAGCGCAAGCTTTTCGAAGTGAGGTCGCGTCCAGACGCCGCCGGTCGAGTACTGCCACACGCCGCCCCAAACGGGGTCCACGAGCGGGGACATCGCCTCGAAGGCACGCTGCGCGCGAGCGAGTTGCTCGCCGGCCGTCGGGCGAAGTTGCGCGCGCGCGAGCGAGAAGATCATCGCCGATGCGATCGGGTACATCTGCTGGCGCGCCCAGGCGCCGCGTTCTTCGTTCCAGGCGCGGTCGAGCTGCGCGGTGACCCGGTCTTCGAGGACCTGCGTGCTCTCGTCGCTCCCCTCGACCGGCGGACTGAGTCGAGTGACGACGCTGCGGCCCCGACGGTGCGCGTCCGCGAGCTCGGCGAGGCCCATGGCGAAGGCCTCGGGTTCGACGAATCCCCGCCAAGCGTGCAGTTCCTCGGCCTGCGGCGTGAAGACCACCGTCGCCGGCCACCCCCACGCCGCGTAGCGCTCGGCCAAGACCGGGTTGGCGTCGACGTCGAGGCGCAACAAGACGTAGCCCTCGGCCAGGGTCGCGCGCACTTCGGGATCGGCGTAGCTGCGGGCGTCCATGACGTGGCACCAGTGACACCACGAGGCCTCGAGGTCCAAGAGCACCAGCCGGTCCTGGGCCAGCGCCTGGTCAAAGGCCTCGTCCAGGTCCTCGACGACCGAGAGCTCCCCGGCCGGGGCCGGCGCCGCGAGCGGCTCGGGCCCAGCGCCATGCCCACACGCTGCGAGCCCCAGCGCGAGGCTCAGCGTCCAGCATCGGCGCCCGGCGTACATCACTTCAGCTTACGACGGCCGAGCGGCGAAGGATCACCCCTGCGCGGCCGCGTGCTAGCGTTCGAGGGCAATGCGCAGGCGACGGGGACTTGTGATGGCGGGGGCGGGGCTGCTCGCAGTCGCTTGCGCTCCCGGCGGCGCGAGCTCCGAGTCGAGTTCAGCGAGCAACGAGGCGAGCGGGGCGAGCGAGGCCGGCGAGACCAGCGAAGTCGGCGAAGAGAGCGGCGAAGAGAGCGGCGACACGGGCCAGGTCTTCGACCCCCTGGTCTGCGGGAGCTGGCCCGAGGCCGAGGCTCCGCCACCCGAGCCTTTGCCGCCCGAAGCCCCCTGCGACGATCCGCAAAGCTGCCTGCGCTTCGTCGACGTGACCGTCGCCGCGGGCATCACCCACACCCAATACATCCCGGTCTCGGGCGCGCGCAGCGAGTGCATCTTCGACCTCGCCTCGGGCGAGACCGTGCTCCCCAACGCCGACTGTGAGCCGCAGTGGTTCACCGGAGGGGCGGCCGTGGCCGATGTCGACGGGGACGACTGGCCCGACCTCTTCGTGACGCGTCTCGGCGCGCCCGATCGCCTCTACATCAACCGGGGCGACGGTCGCTTCGACGAGGAGTCCGAGGCGCGTGGACTCGGCGCATGCACCTTCTCGAACGGGGCCATCTTCGGCGACATCGACGACGACGGCGATCCAGACCTGCTGGTCGCGAGCCTGGGCGGCGAGCGACACTTCCTCTACCTCAACGACGGCACCGGTCACTTTAGCGAGGCCGCCGAAGCCTGGGACTTCGACCTCAGCTCGCCCACCCCCCACGCGGGGCAGAGCATCGCGCTCGGCGACTACGATCTCGACGGCCGGCTCGACGCCTACATCGGCGCGTGGATCGAGCCCCACAACCAGCCCGACTTCGCGGCCCCGGGCCCGCACGGCGCGCGCTTGTTGCACAACGAAGGCGACCGTTTCACCGACCGGAGCGAGAGCGCCGGCATCGATCTACTCGCGGCCAACCCCGAGGGCATCTACGCCTTCGCGGCCAGCTTCGTGGACCTCGACGCAGACGATTGGCCCGAGCTCACGATCGCCGGAGACTTTCGCACGGCCCGGCTGTTTTGGAACTCGGGCGACGGGAGCTTCGTCGACGGCTCCGAGGCGGCCGGCATCAACGAGGCCTCCAACCCGATGGGCTCGGCCTTTGGCGACTGGAACGCCGATGGCCGCCTCGACTGGTTCGTGACCTCCATCGGTGAGCGCGACGCGATCTGCCCCGACACCTGCCCCTGGAAATCCTCGGGCAACCGCCTGTACGTGAACCAGGGCGACCGAACCTTCACCGTGGCGCAAGACCAGGCGGGCGTCCGCGATGCGGGCTGGGGTTGGGGCACGACTTTTTTCGACATGGACAACGACGGTGACCTCGATCTCTTCGCGGTCAACGGTTGGCCGGGCCGCGACCTCAACGGTGGCCTCGTACATCGCGAGTTCCCGGCCCGCCTGTGGCGCAACCGCGGCGACGGGGTGATGGACGAGGTCGCGGCCGAGCTCGGCGCCGACGACATGGGCCAAGGGCGCGCCGTGATCGCCTTCGACTATGACCGCGACGGTGACCTCGATCTCTTCATCGCCAACCACGCCCAAGCCCCCACCCTCTTGCGCAACGACGGCGGCAACGCCAACGCGTGGCTCGAGGTCGAACTCGAAGGCGTCGTCAGCAACCGCGACGCTCGCGGGGCCGTTCTCGAGTTGCGCGACACCGTCGGCAACGTGATCCAGCGCCGGCAAGTTGGCGCGTCGAGCCACTTCCTCGCCGAAGGCCCGCTCATCGAGCACTTCGGCTTGGGCGCCGTGCCCAGTAACACCCTCGAGCTATGGGTCCGCTGGCCCGCGAGCGACAGCGAGTCGCTGATCCCCGTGGATAGCGTCAACACGCGCCTGCGGGTCGTCGAAGCGCCCTGAGTTGGCCGGGTGGCAAAAGTTCACCCGACCGGGGCCCCTCGGACGTCCCCGCTGCGTCCTCATGAGTTCACGGCGCCCTCGCATCCTCGACTTGCCTGCGCCGGCGCTTCCGCCCAAGCTCGTGTCGATGCCCGCCCCCGCGCCCGCGCGACCGGCTCCCTCTTCGCGCCCGCTGGAACTCTTGTGCCTCGGGATGGTGGCCGTCGGGTTTTTTTTGACGCTGCAGCACCTGGGCGGCTTTTTCGAGCAGTGGCGCGCGCGGGGCATCGCCACCTTCGACGGTGGCTTTTTGGATCCGCGCTTCGCCCCGGCTGTCGCCACCCTCGAGGCGATCTTGGGAGGCTCTTTGGTCGGCAAATGGAGCACCGCGTGGGCCTTGATCCGTTTCGGGGATCCAATTCATGCCCGCTGGGTTTGGCGCGCCTTGTTCGGGGGGCTCGTCGGCTTGGGCCTCTTCGAAGCCTTCGTCGTATGGAGCGCCGGCATCCCCTTCGACGCGATGGGCCCGGAACTCGCCTCCCCCATGCTGCTCGCCTTGCTCTTGTGGCGACTTCGTCGGCCCGAACGCGTCGACGTGATCGACGCACCGCGCGAGCGCCCCTTGGCTTGGCGCGCGCTGGAGGCCTTCGCGTGGATGAATGTGGCCCTCGGTTTGGTGCTCAGCTACGCCGTGAAAAGCCCCCCCTTTGCGATCTACCGCGAGGCGATGAGCGACGCCTGGTTCGAGGGCGCCGTCATCCCGCACGGTCTCGGCCCCTGGTTCAACTACGGCTTCGGGGCCATCGGGGCCGTCTTTGCGGCGCAGTTCTTCATGCTCGCCATGCTCGTCCGCTTCGCCCCCGGCCGGCGCTGGGCCTGGTGGACCTACGGCGGCACGGTGCTCGCGTGGTTCATCGTCG
>JAUIJR010000720.1 GCA_030431075.1 Polyangia bacterium
GGGCCGCGCTATTGCGAAAGACATCGACCATGTCCACGGCCGCCGGCAGCTCGGCCAAGCTGGCGACGACTGGCTGCCCAAAACGAAGCTGACCGGCCAAGCTCGGGTTGACGCCGTAGATCCGATAGCCCTGCTTGGCGAGGTAGGCCGGAACGTAGTGCCCGGCTTGGGTGGGGTCGTCGCGCAAGCCGAGGACGGCGATGTCGCGGCTGCGGCGCAGGATCTCGATGAGCTTCGCGTCGTCCAGGGAGACGATGCTAACCGAGTCGCGAAGACTACGCACTTTGCAGTTGCGCACTTCGCTCGCTCGGGCCTCCCTTGCGCCGAGCTGCGGGCTGTCCGATCCTCGGTTCGTGCAAGCGGAGCTGGAGCGTGTGTTCGACGAAGAGCTGGGCGTCCAGTTCTCGCTCGAGCGCGTCAACGCGAAGCGCTTTCGGACCAAGGCTTCGGCCTGGCGAGGGCTGGTGGCGGCGTTGAAGCACGAAGAACTCTTCGACACGGTGTTGGCCGAAGTCCCGCCCCCGGTAGCCACCTTGCTGTCCGAGCCTCCACGCGGCGGCGTGTTCGTACCCGCCATCGCATTCCACTTCGTCTACCGGGCGCTCGAGGGCAAGGTCGACGACGCGCGCATGCGGGCCATCGGGCAGCGCTCGATGCACCGGGGCTCGATCCCTGTACTCAAGCCCGTGCTCGAGGCGCTCTTGCGACTGTTGGGGACCAACCCCGGCGCGGTGCTCCGCCGTATGCCGCCGATCATCACGGGGCAGGTCAAAGGCATGACGGTGGCCGTGACGGGCTTACACGAGCACGAAGCCACCGTGCACGTCGCCTACGAGTACATCTCGGGGCTACCGCGCACGAGCTTCTCCTTTTGGCAGGGCATCTTGTGGACGGTCTTCGACCTTTGCCACACCGAGCCGCGGGAGGCGACGATGGAGATCGACGAAGCCCGAGCGAGCTGCGTCTATCACTTCGCGTGGGACTGAGCCTCAGCCTCGCTCGGCCTCGACGGGCGCGGGGGCCTGTGCAGGCTGGAGGGTCCACTCGAGGCGCGAGAGATCGTAGTGCTGCGCCTCGAGGCGCGCTTTGATCCCGTCGAGGGCTTCGGCGTCGAGCTGCGGCGTTCGGCTCAAGATCCACAGGTAGTCGCGACCGGGGTGCCCGACGACGGCCCAGCTGTAGTCGGCGGCCAAGTCGATGATCCAGTAGTCCCCCCAAAAGGGGCCGAAGAAGCTGACCTCGAGCTTGGCCTTGCTCGTCTCGTCGACGACGCGGGCGCGGCCTTCGGCGACCTTTTCTTTGCCGTCGAGGCTGTCCAAGAAGCAGCGGTTGGTGACCGCGATCATCTCTCCTTTGCCCGGCGCATAATTGGCGGTCGTGCCGGTGCATCCCTTTTGAAAGCGCTGCGGGTAGCTGCCGATCTCGTACCAAGTCCCGAGGTACTGCTCGAGGTCCACCGAGGCGACTGTCTCCAGCGGCGGCAAAGACTCGGCTTTCGTGGTGCTGGGGCTGCAGGCCGCCAGCGTGCCGAGCGCGGCAAAAGCTCCGGTCCAGCGCAGGAAAGAGCGGGTCCTCATGGGCGCATGATGGCCCCGAAACGCAGGCTCGCAAGCGAGGGCCCCCGGGCGCTCAGCCTGCGCGCGAGACGTCGGACTCTTTGATCTTGCCGAGGTCGAACTTCTCCGCCTTGGCCGCCATCTTCTCGAGGGCCTCGCCGACGTCGG
>JAUIJR010000209.1 GCA_030431075.1 Polyangia bacterium
TCGTGCTCGGCACGAGCTATGTGCTGATGGCGAGCAAAGCTCTCGCCCAGGGCCCCGCCTTTTTGGAGGACTTCGGGGTTTCGCACGCGCTCACCACCGACCCGATCCTCATCGACTTCTACTACTTCTTGTACCAACTCATGGTCTACGTCGGCGTCTTGACCGTCGTCTTCGGCTTCGTCACGAAAGGCCATCGAGCTCAAGCTCGCGTCGCCGCCCTCATGACCGCCGCCAACTTCCTCATCGCCCTGCGCGACCTGAGCACCTCGGACACTCGCTTCGGCAGCCGGCTCTACAAAGGCGACGAGACCATGATCTTCGTGGCCGTAAGTCTCGTCTACGTCCTGGCCTACGGCAGCTTGGCCGTCATGGCCCTGCGGGCGGCCCGGCGCGACTCGAGTGCCACAGGGCCAGCACGGTGACGACGGTGTCTTCGACCCTGAAGAACACCACGTACCCATACGCGACGTAGCGCCGCCCGCCGAACTCCGTTCTCGATTCGACCCCGAGCGAGCCTGGGCCAGGCCGCCCCCGTGCCACCAGCGGCCCGGTGTACGATCACTCGGGCCTCCCCCTCGACGAGTTCGCATGACCTGGTACGCGCGCCACATCATCGCCGAGAACAACCCGCGGGTGCTCGCCGCGCTGCGCGAGGACCGACGGCTCGAGGGTCATGTGTACGTGGTCGATTCTCTCTCGAGTTTCGAACGCAGCGAGCGCGAGCCCTACGCCATCGTGATCGGAGATCCACCGGAGACGCTGCACCGAGAGGTCGTGCATCGGCCGGCCTTTCCGGAGGCGGGGCTCATCTTCGTGCGCGAGGTGGTCGAGGCCGACGGTCACGCCGAGGAGTGGTTCGGCCCCGACGCCCTGGCGGCCAAGCTCGACGCCGAGCTCGCCTTGGCCCTCGAGCCCGAGTCTCCGGAGGACTTCGAGCTCGAAACCGAAACCGAGACCGAGATTGGCGGCGTGCTGCGCTACTGCAAGGCGCTCGCGCAGCGCAGCCAAAGCACGGTCTGTTTTTTCTCCGTCGACTTTTGGGGCGGCGACTGCGAGGACGCGCGCGGCTACGTCTTTACGCCGAACGAGGAGATCCACTACCTGCGCCGTGACGACACGATGGTGAGCGCCCGCAGCTCGCACACGCCAAAGCGCGAGCGCCGGGTCTTCGCCGGCGACGCGCTCACCTTGTGCCTCTTGCACTTCGACGTCTTGTTGCCCTCGGGTCACTTTGTGCCTCACCGACGCAGCTTTCCTTGGGCGCAGTTTCGGGACGCCTAGAGTCCCGAAACTTCCGCCCTCACTGCGCGGCCCACAAGGCAGTGTCGGCAAAGGGGTCGGCGTCGATCTCAGCCGACGCCGCCACCATCACCACCACCGCACCTCGGGTCTCCCGGTCTTCGAGGGCGGCGTGGGCATCCGCGACTTGCTCGAGGGGAAAGCGCGCGCCGATGACCGGCCAGATGGCGCCTTCGGCCAGCAGCGCGGCCACGTCGTCGGTCAGCTTTTGCTTGGGCATGACCACGCCGGTGGCGGCGCGGGGCCCACCAAAAAGGGCACTGCGCAGCATCTGAAAGGCGATCTGTGGGGTCATGTACAAGCTGGCGTAGCAGCCGTTTTCGCTCAATGAGCGGCGAGCGGCGCCGTAGCCCGTGCCGGAGACGGTGTCGAAGACCACGTCGTAGGCCTTGCCGTTTTTCGTCCAGTCCTCTTGCGTGTAGTCGATGACCTCGTGCGCGCCGAGCTCACGGACCATCTGCGCTTTGGCCCCGCTGCACACGCCGGTGACCTTGGCGCCCAAGTGACGGGCGATCTGCACGGCGAAACGGCCCACGCCGCCCGAAGCACCGAGGATCAACACGCGGTCGCCGGGTTGCACCGAGGCGATGTCGCGCATGAACTGCAAGGCCGTGTGCGCGCCGTAGGGAATCGCCGCCGCCTCGTCGTAGTGCACGCCTTCGGGGATCCGGGCGATGGCAGCGTCTTCGGACAGCGCCAAGTACTCGGCTTGGGCGCCCGTGTCGCAGCCGCCGAAGATCCGGTCGCCGACGCGAAAGCGCGTGACCGACTCGCCGACCTCGACCACGCGGCCCGCAAAGGTGGTGCCGGGCGTCGGGTTGCGCGGGCGCAGCAGGCCGAACATGAGGCGTCCGACGACGGCGGCGATCCCCGGGAAGTCGGCCGAGCGCAGGCGACGGTCGCCTTGGGTCACGGCGCTGGCGTGCACCTCGACGAGGATCTGGTCCTCGGCCAAGGTGGGGCGGGCGACGTCTTCGACGCGCAAGACGCGCGGACTTCCGTACTGGGTGTGGATCGTGGCTTTCATGGTCTGAGGCTTTCTTTTCGGGGTTCTGCGGGCGATGAGGGCTCGTTCCCCCCTCGGCACATCCCAGTTATGCCCATCCATAATCGTTTTGAGAATCCCGAGAATCGGCAAGTCTGCTATTCAAGATTGAATGGCTTGGCATCCGACGGGCTTCGACTGGAACCGCGCGCGGGCCTTTTTGGCCACGGCCCAAGAGGGCTCCTTCTCGGCCGCCGCGCGCGCCCTCAAGACCTCGCAACCGACGGTCGGTCGCCAAGTCGCCGCCTTGGAAGCGGAGCTCGACGTGGTCTTGTTCGAGCGCGTCGGCCACGGCCTGGTCTTGACCCCGACGGGCGCGGACTTGGTCGAGCACATCCGCAGCATGGACGAGGCCGCGCACCGCGTGTCCTTGGTCGCGGCCGGTCAGTCGGTCTCCCTCGATGGCCCGGTGTGCATCTCGACCAGCCAGATCGAGGCCGTCTACACCCTGCCGCCCATCCTCGCCGGCATCCGAGCCAAGCACCCCGGCATCGAGATCGAGGTTCTGGTCACGAACCAGACCAGCGATCTCGGCCGACGCGAAGCCGACATCGCCATCCGCAGCTTTCGCCCCACGCAGCCCGAGCTCTTTGCCCGCAAGATCAAAGACGGCGCGGCGCACCTCTACGGCTCGCACGCCTACCTCGAGCAGCTCGGGAACCCGAGCACGGCCGAAGAGCTCTCGCGCGCGAACTTCATCGGCTTCAACCGCGACGACACCCTGCTGCAGGGCTTCAACGCGATGGGCCTGTCGCTCAGCCAAGACAACTTCGGAGTCATCAGTGAAAACCAGCTGCTCCAGTGGGAGCTCACCAAACTCGGCGTCGGCATCTGCGTCATGACCGAAGAGGTCGGCGACGCCGAACCCCTGGTCCGCCGCGCCCTCCCCAGCTTGTCCCCCTTCCGTTTCCCGCTGTGGCTCACCACCCACCGCGAGCTCAGCACCAGCCGCCGCATGCGGGTGGTCTTCGACCTGCTGGCGGAGGGGTTGGCGTGAGTGGCCATGGCTATGACCGCAAGATGGTGACGCCATCTCCCGAGACGCTCGCCGAGACCTCGGCCCCCACCGGCACGAGGGTCTCGAAGAAGTGCAAGTCGAGCGTGGCCGGGCTGATGCCGCGCGCGTCGAGGAAGGCTTTCGCCAGGGCCGGGTCGGCGGGTGTGTAGGTCATCCGGGGAAAATCGAGCTGCAATCGCTCGTCCGCGGCGAAGCCCTGCTCGAGCAAGAGCCAGCTGCCGAGCGGCGCGTCGGCATCATCGTCGCAGCGCACGCCGATCTCGTAGGCCGCACAGGGCCGCCCGCTCAAAGGCGAGACGATGACCTGCGCAGGATCGAGTCGACGACGATGGGTGTCACGCTCGGCGCCGACGGGTAACTCGAGCCGCCACCGGGCCGGCCGGGGCAAGGCGCGGCTTTGCTTCCACGTGCTTCGCAGCGCCCGCATCCCCAGCATGCCCATGGGCAAGCCGATGCCGGCTGCAAAGAGCAAGGAGAGGACCTCGCTCACGTCGTCGCCCTTTCCTTTGCCGAAGTAGAGCGCGACGCAGATGGCCGACACGGCGAGCGCGGCCAGTACAAAGAAGCTCGTGGCGCGCAGCCGGGCCATCGCGCGTACGCCCGCCGGCGCGCGCGCGAGTCGCTGCTCATCGTCGAGGCCGTGCAAGAGCAAAGCCGCATCCGGCGAGCGCGGATCCACCAGCCCGAGTGCCCCACACCCCTCGCAGCCACGCCTCACCGCCTCGACCTGGCGATAGGGAGACGAAGACGCCGCCTCACACAAGCGACCACACTCGACACACAACAACAGGGATTTGGACACCGTCGAAGGGCCAACCAGGGGGTGGCCTTTCTCTTCCCCGGGTGGCGGCCGCTTCGCCTGCCAAGCGTCGATCCGTGTCGAGACGCGTCCCGAAGCACACACGCCGGACCGAGTCGACACCCCAGGCGGTGCCCGCCGTGAGTTCGAGCCGCGCGGCCACCCTGCGCGCGCGAGCTAGATCGGCTCCGAGAGCACGAGGAGGTTCACGGTATCCCCGGGACCGGCAAGTTTGCTTTGCGCATCCACGCCCGGGTCCCAGCGCAGCTGCCAGGAGGCCGGCGCTCCGCTGTGCTCGTAGATCACGAGGTCGCGCCCCACACCGCCCGTCATCATGCGTTCGGGCGCAAAGGTCCGCTGCGCATCGCCCTGCCCCATCTTCATCTCGGGCTGCGAGTCGGCCTCGAGGCAGCGGTCGCAGTCGAAGTGAACCGAGATGATGTAGCGGGTATCAGGCCGCAGTTCGAGGCGAGTCAACACCTCCCCCGCCCTGACCTCTCGCTCGGCCTCGTGCTCCACCTTGGCCTCCGGGTATGCGTACTTGGTCCCCGCAACCGTCTGGTCTCGGGTGAGCTCCGGCCCCGGGTCAGGGGTGGGCTCGGGGGCCTTGTCGGTGCGCAGCGGTCCGAGAAGCACGATCGTCTCGAGCCCGCCGGATCCAAACCAGAAGGCGACGCGGTGCCCATCGATGTCGCTTTCGTGAATTTCCTCCCCTTGCATCCAGGGCTTGGTCGTCGCGGGGAAGCGGTCCACGATGGCCTCGCGTGACTCTCCGACGCGAACGTCGATGGGAAGCTCGCCGTCGAACACGGAAAGCACCAGGGCCAAACGACCATCCTCGTGCTTCCGACCCACACCACGCGCTTCGTTGATGTAGCTGTTCTCGCTGCTCAGCCCGTAGTAGCGGTTGAAGTTCCCGACATCCAGTCGGGGGACCTCCCTACCCGCGTAGTAGAAGAGCTCGCGTCCAACGAAGAGTCGTCCGGGCTCGCGGCCGAACGCATCCCGGAGAAACTCGAAGTGCAACGCCGCCCACTCAGCCCGGCTCAACATGAGCGCAAAAACCACAGAGGCGGTCGGCTCGGTGTCCGGACACTCCCACGACGCCGCTCGATCTTTGAAACCGAGAAGAACCGTGTGGCGTCCGGTGAGGTTCTTCGAGACGTCGACGGTCATGTCGCTCCGAAGAGGAATCACGTGTTGGCAGAAACTCCCTTCGTTCACCCGAACACCGATGAGGCGCCCCTCTTCCCTGTCCAGCCGCCACTCGTAGGGGACTTCCGCGGAGCGAAAAGCGAGGTTCAGGCCACGCAGGGCCCTGTCGACCGTCAAGGTCTCGCAGCCGTGCAACTCGCTGGGACCCGGTGTCTCAGGGCAGAGATCGAAGTCTCCGTGCAAGGCATCGCCATCCGGATCCCCACGTCGGTCCGAAACGCGTGGAATGCACGCCGCAAGCGCGACGCACGCCAACCACAGCGCACGGTGGTCAGAAGTGGCTCTCAGGCCCATGTAGATCCTATCGCATTCGGCCTCGGGCAGCGCAAGCGGACCTGCCCTTTGCTAGCTTCTCGCTCGTGCACCATCGTGCTCCGGCCCTCGCCCTCGCCCTCGCCCTCGCCCTCGGGGCCTCGGTGGCATGTCAGCCCAGGACCGGCTCGAAGTTCCCCGCCGAGGTCGACCCCCGCGCTTACTGCTACGCGCAGCCGCCGGCCGACGGCGTGATCGAGAACGAGGCCGAGCTCCTCGCATGGCTCGAGCGGGACCCGGAGTACGAGCGCGAGATCGCGGAGCAGTTCGGCGGCCGTACGAGCGAATGCCAGCGTGAAAAGTTGGGCGAGATCGATTGGGCGACACAGCACGTGCTCTTCTTTCGCCACGGAAACGGCACCCGCATCGAACGCATCTCCGTGCGCGGCTCCACGTTGCACGTCGCGTACCGCTCGGTGCCCCAGTGCGGCGGCGCCGAGATCCCTGAGCCGCCCGCGGGTAGCACCTTGTTGGTCACCCCGACGAAGCTCGACACCGTCGAGTGGAAACAAAGGTCCCGCGAACTCTGCGACTGGCAAAAGCCCGGTGGCGGCGGACCTCCTCCGTGAGCGACGCGACCGCCTGGCCGCGATCAGTCTCGCCCCAGCCCGCTCAAAGCTCGGCCCGCCGCGCCGCGATGAGCCTTTTGACCAAGCTCAACGGCAGCGGCTCGTCCACCGCGAACTTGAGGGCCCCCTTCGACCACGCAAAGCCCTCCAGATCTGCCGCCTTCATCGACGCCAAGACCGTCCCGCTATGCGGCAGGTAGCTCAGGTGATTCTTGGCCGCCGAGAAGCCCGCGACGAGCTTCCCGTCCAAACGAAAGGCCGGGACCGAGTACGAGAGCCCCTCCTCCGCCTTCGGAAGCACCCGCAAGATGTCCGCCCGCAGGCGCGACAAGGTCGCCCGCTTCACCTCGTCGAGGGTAGCAAGGTAGTCGTCGATCTCGCGGGCGGACATGACGATGGCGATTGGAAGCGTAGACGTGGATCCGTTCGCCCGCCAGTCCGGGAGTCCCACGCCCTCGCTCTGAAACTCCACGGCGTAGCATGCCACTGGGACGGCGTAAGGCCGCCCGTGCTACGCTTGCTGCCTCGTGTTCCGCGCGACCTTGCGCCCGAGTGTTGATCCGTTCTGGTTGGCGACTTCTCGGCTGAGCGTCGGCGACGCGAGCCGCGGGCCGGCCACACCGCACCGCTACGCATGCATCGAACGGCAAGGTGCGCCGTACTACTGCATCGACGTCCATCTTCGCGGCGACGAGTACGCTGGATTCGAGGCGATCGAGTTCTGGAACGGAAAGCTCGTGGTGGGCATCGGGGAACACATTCACCTCGTCGCGCTGGACGGCGAAGACATCGTGAGCATCGACCTTGGCGCTTACTTCGGCAGCTTCCTCATGCTGGCCGACCTGCTCTTGGTTGCCTCTGCCGAGCGGGTGTTCCGAATGGCGATTGACGGAGGCGTGGTGTGGCGCAGCGGCCGGCTCGGAGTCGACGGCATAGTCATTGACGCCGTGGAGAGTTACGCGGTTCATGGACACGGCGAGTGGGACCCGCCTGATGGCTGGCGCCCGTTCAAGATCTCCCTCTCCGATGGAATGCCCCTCGGAGGCGAAGAGCCGGACTGAGTTCTCATGACAGCCCCCAACTATGAACCCGCCGAAGTCGCAGCTTTCTACGACAGCTACGCCGAACGCGAATGGGCGCGTCTCGAGGGCAACGCGAACGCTCGCCTGATCGGCCACCTGCATCGACTGTTCTTGTCCGAGCTGCTGCGACCGGGGATTGCGGTGCTCGACGCGGGCTGTGGTGCGGGCCGCTTCTCGCTGCAGTGCCTCGAAGCTGGGGCGCGGGTGAGTTTGCTCGACCTTTCGCCGGTACAGCTGAAGCTCGCCCACGAGCACTGCGCCGCGTACGAGGAGGCTCTCGACGGCGTTCATCTGGCCGACCTGCGCGACTTGTCCTGTCTCGGGGCGCAGCGCTTCGATCTGATCGTCTGCTACGGCTCCGTGCTCTGCTATCTCCTCGACGAGGCGCCGCGCGCCGTGTCGGAGATGGCCGCACGCCTTCGACCGGGTGGACATCTCGTGATCAGCGTCGGCTCGCGCATGGGGCTACTTCGCTTTGCGGCCGCCAACCCGAAGCTCGATGCGGAGGCCTTCTTTGGGCGGCCGGACTACTGGCACATCGATGCCGTTCTCCGCACCGGAACGCTACCGGCCCACCCCGAGGTCGAGCACCCACCGCGTCACTTCTTCTCGAGCGACGAGTGCCGCGCCCTCTTTGACCAGGCCAACCTGACCGATGTCGAGTTGGCTTGTGCCCCGGCCGTTTCCAGCGGGCTGTTCGACAGGCTCACCGCGATCGAAGGATCGGCCAGTGCTTGGAAGACCCTACTGTCCATCGAAGAGGCCAGCTATCGAGAACCCGGCCTGCTCGACGGCGGCGAGTTCATCTTGGCCCGCGGCCACCGCCCCGCCTAACCCCTGAACCAGATCCACCCCTCCACCCGCGCGCGCGCCTGCACTTCAGCACTCGGCTCGACACACGCGCCTTGCAAGAAGTCCACGCCGGCGAGCAGGCACAAGGCCGCGTCGAGGCCGTCGTCGCTTTCGAGGAGCGGTCGTTCATCGACCTCGAGGGTCCACGCTTCGTCGAGCTCTTGGAGTATGCGGCGCCTTGCCTCGAGCGCGCTGGCCTCCTTGCCTTTGTAGCCCTTGGCCGGGTTGCCGCGCGCGATGAGGGTGGCGGCAGGATAGACCTCGATGGCCGCGACGCCCTCGAACTTCGAGGTCCACGCGAGCGGAATCTCGTGACCGCTGAGACGCCGGATGTCCTCGAGTAAATTCAGGGCCGAGTGCGCCGTCCGGGCGATACGGTCGGCCCCGACTTCGAGGGGCAGCTTGCGAAGGCGTGCATGCACCAACTTGTCCGTCGTACGCCGAAATAGGTCGTGGGACTCCGCCATGATCACCTGTCCCGCGCGGTGCGAGGCCAGGCTTTGCCCCAAGGCCTCCGGCCAGCCCAGCGGCGCATCGATGGCCAGCAAGGTGGGCCCATCGATCCACGACGCCAGCGTCTGCGCCGGCGACTCCACCTCCGAAGCCCGCATCACCGCCTCGACCCGCAAGCGCCCCTTCGTGAAGCGCCCGCGCGCGAGCCCCAGCTTTCTCGGATGCGTCGCCGCGTCGAGGCCGATGATGCGGGTCATGTTCAGGTCATCGTAACCGGTCGGGGCCTCACCGCCCCTCCACCCGCTCGACCACAAAGTCGATGAAGGCCCGGACCTTCGGGTCCGAAAAGGTCCGATCCGGGTAGACCAGCCGCACGAGCGCCGAAGGCGTACTGGCCGCATGCCGCCGCGCTACACTTTGCTTGTGCGGGCACTCGGCTTGTCGCTGCTTATCGCCTTGTCGCTGCCGCTCGCTTGCTCCGTCTCGACGACAGCGGCCGAGTCGAAGGAACACGAGGTTGTCTCGTCCGACGCACGGGACGCC
>JAUIJR010000210.1 GCA_030431075.1 Polyangia bacterium
GATGTCGTCGAGCTCCGCCGTCATGGGGACGTCGAGCAGACCGGGCGTGCCCAAGCTGTCGTAGGAGCGGAGGCTCCCCGGATCGACCGAGGCCCGTTGCCAACGTTCGGCGTCGATCGACTCGGGGTCGACGAGCTCGGGACGCGTGTAGGGGTCACGTGGCAAGGAGGGGTCTTTGTAGCTGCCGACCTCGCCGGCCAAGCGCCATAGCTCGGCGTTGGCTTCGTCGAGGGCGCCGGCGCCCTCCGAGTAGATCGGATTCAAGGCCCACTGTGTGAGGCGAGCACGGAAGGCGTGCTCGGTACGCCCGAGCTTGTCTTCGTAGAGGGACGCGATGCGTCCGAGCTGGCGCGCAGCCTCTTCGCCCTTGGGGTTTCGCTCGCGCCGCCAGGCCGGCAGCCACAAGTAGCGCTGCCACTGATCGGCCTTGGCCGCGATGCGTTCGAGGTTCTCGGCCGCGCGTTGGTGGTCGGGATCCAAGCTGAGAATGCGCGCCCACTCGCTCATCGCACCGGCGGCATCGTCGAGTCGACCTTCGCGGAGCTCGGCGCGTCGTTCGAGCAGGGTCAAGGCCAGGTCGCCTTGAATGGCGTGCTCGTGCAGGGCCGAGGCGATGGCGCGCAGCTCGGCCAGCGCACCGACCTTCTCGCCCGCGAACTCGCTTTTGCCCTTCGCGTCGAGGGCCTCGGCGTACTCGCGGATCCTCGGCAAGATGACCT
The DNA here is from genome assembly GCA_030431075.1 of Polyangia bacterium. GTDB lineage: Bacteria > Myxococcota_A > Polyangia > Nannocystales > Nannocystaceae > JAUIJR01. Next base: position 720 of record JAUIJR010000210.1, read on the forward strand.
CGAGTTCCGGGTCGTGGCGCAGGGCCTCGTCGAGTACGCGGATGGCCGCCAGGGTGTCCTGGACCTGTTCGTCGTAGGTGCGCGCCGACTCGAGGGCGTGGTCCAGGCCCTCGCTTCGCATGCCCGAGGCAAAAGACTCGGACGCGCGCGCCATATGGTGCTCGGCCAGCGAACTCCACAGTTCGTGGCGACGGGCGAGGTCCAAGGCGAGGTCCAAGGCCTCGTCGGCCAAACTGCCGTCGCGCTCGCGCAGCTGCTTCCACGCGTCGCGCAACACGGCAAAGGCTTTTTGTGGCGCGTCGAGGTGGGTCTCGTGAACCTTGGCGATGGCCGCGTAGGCGTCGAAGCGAGAGAGCTGGGAGTCGGCGTGCTCGAGGGCGAACTGGTGCAGCTCGAGCAAGGCGTTCCAGTCCTCGGCCGAAGTGGCCAGCTCGATCGCCTTCTCGGCGCGGACCTCGTCGCTGGGATCGATGGCCAGCGCGCGGCGCAGGTAGGCGATGGACCGCTTGGCGTCCTTCAGCTCGCTTTGGGCGAGTTGCGCGGCCGCATCGAGGGTCTCGAGCTGCGCATCTTGGGAGAGCCCGTTTTCGGCGAGCTTGCGCTCGTAAAAGGTCAGCAGCGGCTCGTACTTCGTGGTCTCGGCCGCGAGCTCGCGCAGCTCGTCTTCGAGGATCTCCCGCGTCGATCCATCGGCGGGCATGAAGTAGGCCTTCTCCACCCAGGAGAAAGCCTGCGCGCCGTCGTCGAGCTGCTCCCGGCTGATCTGGGCGGCCCGCCGGGCGAGCTGCACGCGCGAGGCATCGTCCCCAAACTCGGCGAGCTTGCCGATGCGTGCGTCGAGGGTCGGGATCACCGAATCCCACGCGTCGTGGCGCTCGGCCAGGGCCTCGAGTCGTGTGTCGAGGCGTTCGCTGAGGGGATCGAGGGCGAAGCCGCGGTCGAGAAGATCGAAGGCGCGCGGCAGGTCGCCCGTGCCCTCGTCGGCGATGCGGGCCATGCTCTCCAGGGTCTCGAGTTGGACCAGGGGGTCGTCGTTGAGCTGAAAGCGGCGGTGCAAGGTGTCGAGCGCGGCCGCGTGCTCTCCGGTGCTCTCTTGGAGCTCGGCGAGGCGCACCAAGCCGGCGTCGTCGTCGGAGAACTCCTGCACGAAGCGGGTGTAGGCGGACAAGGCCGCCCCTTTCTCCCCGACCTCGAGCCAGGTCGAGCTGATGATGTCGTAGAGGCGGCGGCGCTCGTCGGTCGCATTCGCCCCGAGCAACATGAGCTCGGCGTGGCCGATGAGCTCACGTCGCTTGCCGGTGCGTTGATAGACCTCGAGCAGGCGCGCGTTGACATGCGGGTTGCCCCGCGAGCGACCGATGGCCAGCTCGCGCAAGGCCTCGGCGGCGGCGGCGTGGTTCTCGAGCTGCTCGATGGCGATGCCCGAGCGCTCCCAGGCGATCGCGTCTGCCTCTTCGTCGGAGTCGACCAGGGACTGCAAGCGCTCGAGGGCCGTGCACAGCTGCGCCCAGTCTTGCTGCTCTCGGTAGAGCGCGACCAGGGCCTCGGCCGCCCCGCGGTGATCGTCGCGGATCTGGAGCACGCGCTCGTAGGCCGAGCGCGCGAGGTCGTAGTCGTGCATCGTCAGCTGGGCGAGCTGGCCCAGGCGCACCAGGTAGTCGAGTTGACGGATGACCGGCGTTTTGGGAGAGGCCGCGATGCGCTGCAAGAGATCGGCGAGCTCCTCGTGGCGACCGTGGTTCTCGAAGACCGCGATCATGCGGTCGGCGAATTCGAGGTTGCTGGGCTCGAGCTCGAGCAGCTTGGCCCACAGCTCGGCCCCGCGCTCGCGGTCTTGGAGCTGGTCTTCGGCCACGCGGGCCATCCGGCGCAAGAGGCCGACCTTTTGTTCTTTGCTGGCGGCGACGTCGAGCTCGCGCTCGAGGGCCATCAAGAGCCCCTCGCCATTGCCCGCCTCTTGGTAGATGAGCTGCAAGCGGTGGTGCGCGGCGGCGTCGCGCGGCGCGAGCTCGAGGATCTGCTCGCAGGCCCACGCGGCCGAGTCGACGTCTTGGACGCTCTGCTCGTCGTGCCACAGCTCGGCCATGCGACGCAGCAAGTTCACGCGCTCGGTGTTCGACTTGGAGCGCTCGTGCTGCTCGCGCAGCATGGCGATGACCGAGGGGTAGTCGGCCGCGCGGTCGTACAGGGCGGTCAACGCCCGCTTCGACTGCACGTCGTCCGGGCGAATGGCCAAGATCTCTTGGTAGAGCTGGATCGCACGCGTCGGGTCCGGCATGCGGTCGCGGTAGATCTGCGTGAGGCGCTTGAGGATCTCGACGCGCTTTTGCGGGTCGGCCGTACGCTCGAGCTCGGCCTCTTGAACGCGCAGCATGTTGTCCCACATGCGATTGCGCTTCTCGATGCGGCCGACTTGCTGCTTGGGTCGCGGGTCGCGGGGATAGGCCTGCTCGAGGCGCTGCCATGCGAGCACGGCCCCGTCGACGTCGCCGAGTCGGCGCTCGCAGATGTCGGCGAGCTCGACGAACTCCTCGACGAATTCCACGGTGCCGATCGGACCGTGGGCCCCGGCCGCAAAGGCCTGATCGATCTGGTAGAGGATGAGGTCGCGCAGCGCCGCCCAGTTGTGCTTGCGGCGAAAGTGCTCTTTGTAGCCTTCGAAGGCCGCGGCGTTGAAGGGCTCGCGCTCGAGCACCATGTAGTAGAAGGTCGCGGCTCGCTCGTCGTCGTCGAGGTGCTCACCGTAGACGGCGGCGGCGCGCAAGAGCAGGTCGACGTCGACCGAGGCCCCGCGGGCTTCGACCGCGTACTCGAGCAGTCCGGCCAGCGCGTGCCAGTCGGCGGTGGCCTTGTAGATGCGCTCGAGGGCGGACCAGGCCGGACCTTCGGGGCCTTGGTGCAGGCGCGCGAGCTCGTAGCAGACGCGGGCTTCTTCGCGGCGATCGAGGCGCTCTTCGAGCAGGCGCGCACGACGATGCAAGATGTCGGCGGCCTGCGGCCCTTTGAGGCGGCCGAGCATGTCCGCGTAGAGCTCGTCGAGCTCCATCCAGTGCTCGCGGCGCGTCAGCACGCCCTCGAGGGCGGCGCCGGCGTCGAGGTCGCCCGGACGCAGGTTCAAGGTGCGTCGAAACAAGCGGGTCGCCTCGCGCAGATCCCCTTGTCGGTTGGCGAGCTCGCCAGCCTTGTAAAAGATGCCGGCGGCTTTTTGCATGCCGTCTTGCGAGGCCTTGCCCGAGCCGAGGTAGAGCACGCCGAAACCCCGCAAGGCGGGGAGGGAGTCCGACTTGGCTTTGATCGCGGCTTGCAGGTGGCGGGCGGCCGCGGCGATGTCCTGACGAACCTCTTGCTCGACGTGCGCCAAGCGCAAATGCAGCTCGCAGATCCGTTCGGCGTCTTGCCCGGGCGAGAGGCGGCCGAGCTCGTCGTGCATCAGCTGGATCGCATCGGACCAAGCCCCCGCGCCGAGGTGCAGATCGATCAGGCGCTCGCTCGCAGCTTGCATGCGAGGGTCTTGGCGCAGGGCGATCTTGTAGTGATGGACGGCGCGCGAGAGCGCGAGGGTCTCGTTCTCGTAGACCTTGGCGAGCTCGAGATGGGCTTGCGGCAAGGTCGAAGGATCGACGAGCGACAAGAACATGATCCGCCACTGCAAGAGCCGCTCGAACTCGATCTCCCAGCCGAGCTCCCGGTAGAGCTTGTGCAAGCGCTCGTAGGCGCGCGGGTTGTCGGGCTGGTTGTCGAGGGCGATGGCGAGCGCGTGGGCGGCCGGCTCGAGCTGCTTGACCCGCTCGACCCAGATCTCACCGGCTTGCAGCGCCAGCTCCGCCGCCTTGGCCGGCTTGTCGATCGAGGCTGCGTGCAGGGTCAGCAGCTTCGCCATCGCGGGCCAGTCTTGGCTCTCGCGAAAGGCGCGGCGCGCAGCGATGAAGGCGCGCTCATCGCCCAGGTGTTCGCGGTACGCCGAGAGCGCTTTAGGCTCGTCGGGCGTGGCGTCGGGGAGATCGCGCGGGAGGTCAGGGGGGGTGGGGAGGGCCGCGACTTGGGTCTCGGACATGGGACCGAAAACCGGGGGGGAAACCGGGTGCAAAAGGTACCACCGATCCCAGGGTGAGAGATCGCTCAATTGGACCCGAGAAGGGCATTGGGACGCGAATTGTGCGGAAGTGGTAAAGGGCGTCTTCCGTGCCGCGCGCACCACAGCCGCCAAAGGCTCCGCGACTTGTGACCCTCGCCAATGGGGTCCGCATCGTGTGTATGCCGACCGACTCTGGCGACGGCCCCGCTCGTAATGTGGCCGCGATTCAGCTGTGGGTGGCCGCGGGGACGGCCGACGAGCGCGCAGGCGAGCACGGGGCAGCCCACTTTTGCGAGCACATGGTCTTTCGACCTTGGGGCCCCGGTCCGGACGAGAACTTGGCCTCCTGCATCGAAGCGCGCGGGGGCGAGGTCAACGCCTACACGGCCTACGACGAGACGGTCTACTACGCCACGGCCGCGGCGCGCGAGTTGCACTTCGTGCTCGACGCCCTTGCGGACGCGGTCTTGGAGCCGCGCTTCGACGCCGAGGCGGTCGAGCGCGAGCGGGGGGTGATCCTCGAAGAGATCAGCAGCTACGAAGACGACGCGGGGGCGGTGGTGGCCGACGCCAGCGCGGCCCAGCTCTTCCCCGCGCACGCCTACGGCCGACCGATCCTCGGGACAGGCAGCGAGCTGCGCACCCTCGATGCGCGCCGTCTTCGTGCCTTTCATCGCCGCAACTACGTCGGGCGTCGCCTGACCCTGGTCGTGGTGGGGCCGGTGTCACGCCGCGAAGTACACGCTTGGGCCCGGCGTCGCCTCGGGGCGCAGCCCGCAGGTCGAAGCGCCAAGCTCCCGCGCCGGTGGCCGCGAACGCCCGAGGGGGCGGCTCGCGTCGTCGCCTTGCCGGGGGTCGAGGCCGAGCTGCGCGTGGCCTGGTCCGGTCCCGGACTCGTGCACGAAGACGCGGTGGCCCTCGACTTGCTCGGGGTGGTGCTGGGCCAAGGGGATGCCTCGCGCCTGAGCAGCACCTTGCGGCGCAGCCGAGGCCTCGCGCATGACGCCCACGCCGGTTTGATGATCGGCGCGCAAGCCAGCTCCTTCGTCATGAGCGCGAGCGCGAGCGTCGAGCAGGCCGAGCCTTGTTTGGCCGGGATGCTCGAGCTGCGCGCGGACCTCGAGCGCCGACCGCCGCGCGCGGCCGAGATCGATGCGGCGCGGGCCATGTTGCGGGCGACCTTGGTCTACCGACGCGAGACGGTGGGCGGCCAAGCGCACGCGCTGGGCTACTACGCTTGCGTCGGCCGCGACAGCGAGATGGAGCGCGACTACTTCGCGCGCCTCGAGACCCTCGGCGTCGACGATCTACTGCGCGTGGCCAAGCGGCACCTCGACCCGGCGCGCGCGCAGATCTGCTGCGGCCTGCCCCGCGCCTCTTTCGACGCGGCCGCCCGTCGTCGCTTCACGCGGCGGGCGACGAGCCTCTTGCGCGAGGCGATGGAGATCGAGCGCGCGCCGGTCTCCGCCCGCGTCCGCTGGCGAAAGGCCGGCGCCTTGCGCAGCTGCGTCGTGGGGGAGGGCCTGCGCGTCGTCGCCTTGCCCGACGCCCGGGTTCCCGTCGCCGCCGCTTGGCTCGGCTGGCTCGGCGGGCAACGGGCCGAGCCCGAGTCGGTGGCGGGGCTCGGCCAGCTCACCGCACGAACGCTGGGCCGGGCCAACGAAGAGCGCAGCTCGCTCGGCTTGGCACGCTGGCTCGATCAGCGCGCGGCCGCCCTCGATGGATTTTTTGGGCGGCTGGCGTCCGGCTTGCAGTTCGAGTCGACGGCGGAACACTTCGAGTCGCTGCTCGAGATCGCCATGCTGACGGCGGCGCGCCCCTCCTTCGACGGCATCGACCTCGAGCGCGAGCGCGAGGCGACCTTGGACGAGCTGCGCGCCGAGAGCGAAGACGCGGGGAGCGTGTGCATCGGGCGAGCGCTGTCGAGCTTGTACGGCGCCCATCATCCTTACGCGCGGTCTTTACGGGGGCGGGCCAAGGTCGTCCGCGAGGCCAGCCCCGAACGGCTGCACCATTTTTGGGCGCAGCGCCGCCCGGGGCAGGCCGTGCTGGCGATCGCGGGCGATGTGGATCTCGATCGCCTCGTTCGCGTGGTCGCCGACGGTATGCGGGCGTGGCCCAAGGCGCCGGACCAGGTCGACCCATGGCCCGAGGCGAAGTGGCCCAAACGCAGCGGCCAAAGCCGGCACGCCCGACGCAAGGGGACCGCGCAAGCGCAGATCTGCTTGGCCTACCGCGGCCTGCCCGAGGGGCATCCGGAACAGGCCACGCTCGAGTTGATGGTCGAGATCCTCGGCGCGCAGACAGGCCCGCTCTTCGCGGCGCTGCGCGAGCGCGAAGGCCTCGTCTACCACGTCGGCGTGGCCTCGACGGCGGGCCTGGGGGCGGGGCATCTGGTCGTGCACGCGGCCAGCTCGATGGCGCGTTTCGATCGCACACGCGTCGCCTTGTTGCAGACCCTCGCGGACTTCGCCGAGACGGGCCCGAGCCCCGAGAGCTTCGAGCGCGGCCGGGCCACCTTGCTCGGTCACCTCGAGCGCAGCTGGCAGCGCCGCGGCCGGATCGCGGGACAGCTGGCCATCCACACGCTCTTGGGCCAAGAGGCGCGCAGCGCATGGGACTGGCCGCAGCAGGTCGCGGCCGTGACGCCCGCGGGCTTGCGAGACTTCGCGCGGCGCTGCTTGTCCGCCGCGCCAGTGCGCTCGACCGTGGTGCCCAGCGACTGACCGAGCCGGGACCGAGCCGAGGCTCAGTGCCCGACGAAGCTCAGCACGTACACGTCGTACAGGGCGTGGGTCCACGCGGCCACCGCGAAGCCGCGCACTTGGTAGATGAGCGCGAAGACGACGCCGGCGAGCGTGCGAAAGATGAAGGCCGCGAAGGTGAAGGCCTCACCGGCTGGCCCGAGGTGGTGGGCCAAGGAGAAGACCAAGCTCGACACGATGAGCGCCGTGATCCACGCGCGCTTTTTTCCGGTGAAGCCGGCCAGCAGCCAGCTCAGACCCCCCATGAGCAGCAGGCGAAAGATGAACTCCTCGTGCAGGCCCGCGCCCGCGGAGATGACGATGACGTCGAGGGGGTTCATGGCGCCGCCCACGGCCAGCGGGGGCGGCGCGAACTCGCGGGCCGTGGCGCCGACGGCCAGGCCCGGGAAACCCGGCGCGAGGGCGTTCATCACGAACAAGATCACCGAGCCCATGGTGAGCGCGTAGAAGGTCGACTCGAGCAGGACGGGGCCGAAGGCGCGCGGGCTGAAGGAGCCGCGCTTGCGCAAGATCACCAGGACCGCCGCATAGACCAGCAGCATGCCGCCGAGCACGATGAGGTAGTTGGTCATGTCGCGCTCGGCCAAGGCGACGAGCGCTCGGGTCGTGAAGTCGACGCCGTTGAGGCCGTCGCTGACCAAGATCCCCGCTTGGTAGACCAAGAAGAGCGGGAAGACCAAGATGGCGCTCGTCAGCGGATCGACGCGCCCCGAGAGGTGGTTGCGCAGTGTGCCCGTGGTCGCGGCCTTGCGAGCCTTCGCTTCCTTCTCGGCTGGTTGTCGACTTGCCACCCCCTCGGATCCTGCGCGATGCTTCGCGTCGCGGCAAGCGGGCAGGGGCCCCGGCCCCAGGCACCGACGTGGACGGCTTCGGCATCAAAGAGGCAGCGCTCGTCTTCATGGCCGGCGGCCTGGGCGCGACTGCTCGCGTGCTGCTCCAAGCGTGGGTCGACGCGGCCTGGGCGGAGCGCCTCGCTCACGTGGGCACGCTGAGCGCCAACTTGCTCGGTTGCTTGGCCATCGGCTTTTTGGCGGTCGCGCTGGTCTCGCCTTTGTGGCGCTGGGTCGTGCTGGGAGGATTCTTGGGCGGCTTTACGACCTACAGCGCCTTCGCTTTGTTCAGCGTGGGCCTCGTGGAGTCCGGGCGATGGGGGACCTTGTCCGTCCAGCTCGCCTTGCACCTCGTCGGCGGCATGGCGGCGGTCTGGATCGGGGCGAAGCTCGCCCGGGCCCTCGAGCTCGGGCCGCCCTCCACTTGACGCCACGGTACGCAAAAGCGGGCGTGCTCGAGGCAACGCCCGCTTTGGCGAGGGGTCGATGAGAATCGACGGCGCTACTTCTTTTTGGAGGGCCGCTTCTTGGTGGCCTTCTTTTTGGAAGTCGTGCGCTTGGTGGCCTTCTTTTTGGAAGCCGACTTTTTGGTCGTCTTCTTTTTGGTGGCCTTCTTCTTGGAAGCCGACTTTTTGGTCGTCTTCTTCTTTTTCAGGCGGTCGCGCTTGGCCTTCTCGCGCTCTTTTTCCTTGCGGGCGCGCTCCTTCTCTTTTTCCTTGCGGGCGCGCTCCTTCTCTTTTTCCTTGCGGGCGCGCTCCTTCTCTTTTTCTTTAC
>JAUIJR010000211.1 GCA_030431075.1 Polyangia bacterium
CCTCTCACCCTCCCTCCAAGGCCTCCCCGGCTTCGACGCCAACATGGCCGACCGCGAAGGCAGCTACCGCGCCGCCCGACAAACGGAGACGGGCATGGGCGTGGCGGTGGGCCAGCCGGCGCAGTAGGGCGTTCGCGTCAGCGGGGAGTAGCGCGTCCTGACGCGTACTTCGAGCCGGTGCGCCAAAGGGGAGATGCAAGAGAGGCCGGCGGGCGTTTAGATTGCGGCATGCGGATCTGGGGAGCCTGCCTCTCGTTGACACTGACCCTCGGCCTCGCCTGCACGGACGGTCCGGTGGGCGAAGAGACCAGCGGCGAGAGTTCGAGCGAGAGCGAACACACCTCCACCTCGAGTGAATCCGAGAGCTCGGCGACCTCGTCTGAAACCACCGGTGATGGTGACGGAGATGGAGACGGAGATGGAGACGGAGATGGAGATGGAGATGGCGACGGAGATGGAGATGGAGATGGAGACGGCGACGGAGATGGAGATGGAGATGGAGATGGAGATGGAGATGGAGATGGAGACGGCGACGGAGACGGAGATGGAGATGGAGACGGCGACGGAGATGGAGATGGAGATGGAGACGGCGACGGAGATGGAGATGGAGATGGAGACGGCGATGGAGATGGAGACGGCGACGGAGATGGAGACGGAGATGGAGATGGAGATGGAGATGGAGATGGAGATGGAGATGGAGATGGAGATGGAGATGGAGATGGAGATGGAGATGGAGATGGAGATGGAGATGGAGACGGAGATGGAGACGGAGACGGAGACGGAGACGGAGACGGCGATGGAGATGGAGATGGAGACGGAGATGGAGACGGAGATGGAGACGGGTGCGCAGCGGGGCCTCCGTCTCTGCTCAACGGAGACTTCTCGACGACTGACGCTTGGGCGGCCCTCGGTGGAGCCCAGGTCCAGTCGGGCCGGGTCGAGTTGGACCACGGCCTCGCTTGCGACCAGGACTCAGGTGTCCTTCAGTCCGTCTGCATGCCGAGTCTCGGTGAACTGGGCGCGCCCTGGGTGTTTCGCGTCGACCCCACCGTCGTCGCGGGTTGTCCGAGCTGCGCTCCGGCAGACCTGAGCTTCGAAGTGGGCGCGAGCGGTCAACCCCGGGCGAGACACGTGCTCCCATCGAGCGAATTCGGGGCCGGCATGGTGAGCTTCTGCCTAGGGGAGGGGGCGCACCAGGGGCCGACGGAGTTCCAAGTCGGCGTGGACTACGAAGGCGGATGCGGAGTTGCAGCCGATGATCTGTGGCTCGACGACGCGGTCCTCGAGTCTTCGGCCCCAGACGAGTGCCCGATGCCGGGGGAGGTGCTCAATGGGGAACTCACGATCAACGATGTCGGCTGGGAGATCGACCACGCCGAATTGGGACTCATCGACCTCGACTTCGCCGCCCAAGGTGGCTCCGTCAACTGGTTCTTCCCGACTGACCCGACTTGCTCCGCGTCCGTGGGCTTTCGCGGCAAGCTCTCCGTCCCTCTCCCGTCGACGATGGCAAACCCCGCCATTCGCTTCGTCCAACCTCCGCTCGGCGGTGAGCTCGAGATGGAGGTCCGCATTCTCCACGTCGAAGGGGAGGGAGCGCCCTTGGCAAAGGCGGGCAATGACTTTTGCCTGGGGAGCGGCGTGGCGGGTAGCACCGTCGACTTCCTGGTCGAACTCGGCTACGTGTCGGGCGGATCGAGTTGCGGTCCCGCGGGTGGACTGGCGGGCCAGTTTCAGTCCTTCGAGATCGTCGACCAAAGCGCCTGCGGTTGATCGCCGCGGGCGAGAAGCTTCGACACCCGGCCACGCAGGCGTGGCGGTGGGCCAGCCGGCGCAGTAGGGGCCCCTGGCACCCCGTCTGGGCCTTCTCGAGATTTTTTGCCCCCCGGTGAATTGTTCGGCCTCGGGCTCGCACTACCCAAGCGAGCCCCGAGAAAGGCAAATCACCATGAAGACCTCGACCCGCACCGCCAAGTTCCTGCTGACCCTCTGCTTCGCCCTGACCGCCACGGCCTGCGACTACACCGGCATGCGCCCCGGCACCTCCGGCGACCTCCACCTCCAATCGCCCCCGCGCGTCGTCCCCTGCGACCCCCCCAGCTCCAACCACGTCGTCGCCCGCTGAGCGCCGCCGCCCCCGCCACCCCCGCTCCATCGCCGCCGAGCCCCCCGCTCGCGCGGCGTTGGCAATTGGCACGCGCGATTCGTGCAGTCATGCAATCATCCATCCATGCGCCGCCCCCGAATCGCCGCCGTCCTGATCGGATTGACGCTCGGCAGCGCGGCCGGGGCGATGGCTTGCCAACCTTGCGACGGGGGGGTCTGTGGAGACAGCTTTCGGATCTTCCTCGAAGAGCCCGGCGGCGGTCCCCTGCAAGACGGCAGCTACGTCCTGGACATCGTCCTCGACGACGGCACCAGCTACGAGATCACCTGCACCATCGCCAACGGCGCCGTCGATGCCAGCTGCCCCGGCCCGGTCGTCACGGCGCCCCACTTCGACAGCCCCGACAACCCCGTCGAAGGCATCTGGGTCACCTTCCCCGACGCGTCGATGAACCAAGAGCAGCTGCCGAGCCACATCGACATCCGCGTCGACCACGACGGCGCGGTGCTCGTCGACGAACACCTCGAAGTCGAGACCGAAGAGGTCGACCCGGTCTGTGCGCCGGGGTGCGTGAAGGGGCAGGAGACCTTTGCGTTTGGGCGGTGAGGCTTAGGTGGTGGGGCTCTACGAACTCCAGCGACGGTCGGTCGAAGAGCAGCTGAGCGGCTTGAACCGTCTCGAGCGGCGCCTGTCGGTACTGGAGCCCCGAGCGCGTCTACCTGCGCACGCGCGCGGTGTTCTCGCCGTTGCTACTTGGAACTGCCCGGACGAGTCGCTCATGCGAGACTTCGGCGAGTTGGCCGAACGAGATGGCGAGAGTGCGCGCTGGTTTGTCACCCTGACGGACTGGTTCTCCTCGCGCGACGAATTCCGGCAGAGGCTCGGCTACGGTGGGCGAGCACTGCAGGTCCCCATGCTGCTACTGCGATCCGGGGATGGCGACACCGAGTTCGAAGGGGAGGGGCCGGCACCGCGAACGGAGATCGATCGGCGACTGGGTAGGTGAGACGGGCTTGGCCACTCACTCCCAGCGCCGCAGCCCTCCAAGCCCGATCGTATCGAAGGCGTCTTGGCCGGCGCTCGGCTGTACTCCGAGCTGCAGGAGCGCTTCGTTGATCGGTCCCAGGGCGGCGCGGCGTGGTGCGAGCAGCTCTTTCCCATCGAGGTAGACGGCGGCGGCCTGCGTGCCCGTTCCGCCGAAGTAGTCGGTCTCGAGGATGGCGAAGGGCTCGCCGGGGGTGAGCGCGGCCATCAGCCGGTGCACGCTGGCGAAGTTCAGCTGCGGGTCGGCGGCGATCGGGCCGTGGTGGTCGAAGCGGTCGGCGAGCGCGTCTACCTGCTCGGCATCCAGCGCGATGAGCGTCACGCTTTGGGGGAGCGATCGTGTCTCGAGGCCGAAGGACTCGACGGCGCTCGGATCGAGCTGCGCGCGCGTGGCGATGGCGTGGATGCAGTGGGACACAACGCAGCTTTGGGCGCTAACCCAACCCCGGATGCCACATCGCCTTATCACCCCGCGCCTTGGCCATGGCCGCGAGGTGGTGCAGCGCGCCGAGGCCGGTGTCGATGCAGTCGGCTTCGGCGCGGTTGCGGGCTTCGGCGTCGATGAACTCGCCGGCGCGGCGGGTGGCGTAGACGGCACAGACGGCGCCGGCTCGAAAGCCGCGCAAGCTGGCGAGGGTCAGGAGGGCCGAGGCTTCCATCTCGAGGTTCGTGATGCCTTGGCGGGCCAGTTGGTCGACGATGTCGGGGAAGCGGGGCGGGAAGCCGGGCAGCTCGCGGCCTTGCGCGCCGTAAAAGCCGGCCGCCGTCGCGTTGATGCCCACGTGGTAGCGGCGGCCGCCTTCGTCCGCCGCGCGCACCAGGGCCATGACCACCTCGGGGTGGGCGATCGACGGGTAGCCGTCGTCCACGAAGAAGGCCGAAGTCTTCTCCATGCGGTAGCTCCCCTTCGACACGATCAAGTCGCCCAGCTCGATCTGGGGCTGTAGGCCACCCGTGCTGCCGCAGCGGATCATGCACAGCTCGGGTACGCGATCGTCTTCGAAGCATTGGCAAAGCTCGATCACCGCGATCTCCGTGTTCGCCGTCGACATCCCCGTGCCCATCACCGTCACGCGCAGACCTTCGTGCCAGCCCGTCAAGCTCACGTACTCGCGGCTGCTGCGTTCGAACTCCACCTCGTCGAAGCGCGACGCCACCTTGCGCGCGCGCTTCGGGTCGCCCACCAACAAGATGTGCTCCGCCACTTCGCCGGGGGCCAAGCCGATGTGGTACTGGCGCCCGTCTTCGGTTTCGGGGTGTTCCGAGGACCCGTAGTTCTCGTCTTCGGCCATGGGCCAAAGATAGCGCGAGGCCGCACCATCTGCTGGAGCGGCCTCGCGGGTCGTCGGTGAGGGCCTTGGGCCGGTCTAGACCTCGAGCCAGCGCAGCAGGGTCTCGCGCATCCCCGCGAAGGAGGGGGCCACGAAGAGGTCTTGCTGGTAGTTCGTCGGGTCGTAGTCGCGGGCCGCCATCGCCTCGAGGTCGAAGGCGTGGAAGCGGGCCTGGTCTCGAAAGCCGCCGAGCTCGCCGAAGCTACTCAAGATGCCGGCGCCGTAGACTTTGATCTCGCCGTCTTCTTCGAGCACGCCAAACTCCAGCGTGTACCAGTACACGCGGATCAGCGCCTCGACGCGCGCGGGGTCTTTGGCTTCGAGGGCTGCCACGCCAAAGGCGTGGTTGAGCTCTGCGAAATCGGGGTGGGCCAGCGTCGGCACGTGACCGACGTACTCGTGCACCACGTCGGGCTCGGGCGTGTACAGGGGCACCGAGTGGTGGCGGATGTACTGCGTCGCCAAAAAGCGGCGCGCGCCCAGTTGCTGCAAGAAGGTCAGCGCCTTGACCAGCCCGGCCACCGGCGCGAGGGTGAAGCCCTGCATCGGCTCGAGGCGCGCGTTGATCTGCGCGAAGGACTCGATGAAGCGGTGGTCGAAGTCGAACTGCTCGCGCGCTTCGAGGTAGCGCCGACAGGCCCGTTGTTGGTGCAGGGGATCGAGCTTCTCCCAGATCGTGCGCCAGATGCCCTGCTCGGTCTCGTTGTAGTCGACCGAGGGGAGGGGGCCGCCGGTCACGAAGCGGCCGGCCAGGTCCGCGATCTGGTTGCGGCGACGACGATAGAGCTCGTCGTTGAAGCCGGGATGGTCACGATCGAGCTGGACCAGCTCGACCTGCGCGCCCGAGAATTCGGGCACCGCGCGGGCGATGTCGTCGTGCTGGGTTTTCATGGTCGCCGGTATACCTCGCGGCACCGGCGAGGACACTCATTTCTCCGACCAGTTTGCCGCGATCTTCGCGTCCACGACTACTGGCACATCGGGCAGGACGCGCCGCATCTCGTCGCGCATCGTCTCGACGATGCATCTTTGCGCATCCTCGGCGCGTTCGACGGGGACCTCGGCGATGTACTCGTCGTGCACGATCAACACGCCGCGCGCGCCGAGCTCCGGTAAACGCCGATGCAAAGCCCGCATCGCCAACTTGAAGCCCTCGGCCGCCGTCCCCTGCACGGGGATGTTGAGCGCGGCGTTGAAGGAGAAGCGCCCCGCCTCGAAGCTCTTTTTACGGCCCATCGCCGTACGCACCGTCAGCTCCTGCGGGCGCCCGCGGTCCATCGCGCCGACGCGCCGGTGCCACGCGGCAATTCCGGGGAAGGTTTCAAAAAAGGCATCGCGGGCGCGCTGGGCCTGCCCCGCATCGAGCTCGAGCCCGTAGCTGCTCTTGGCGTAGCTCGAAAAGCGCTTGGCCCCCATCCCGAACAAGAAGCCGAAATTCACGGCCTTGGCCAGCTGCCGCTCGTGATCGCTGACCTGCTCGGGCCGCTTGCGCGCCAAGGTGGCCGCGGTCGTCCGGTGCACGTCGCGACCTTCACGAAACACGGCCCGCAAAGCGTCACAAGGCGCGAGCTGGGCCGCGACCCGCAGCTCGATCTGCGCGTAGTCGGCGATGATCAAGACATGCCCTTCGCGCGGGCCGAAGCAGGCGCGCATGCCGGGGGCCGTGTGCTCGCTGGGAACCTGCTGCAAGTTGGGATCGCTGCACGAAAAGCGCCCGGAGTCGGTGGCCAGCGGGTTGAGTCGGCAACGGATCCGCCCATCGACGTCGACGTAGTCGCGCGCCCACCATCGGTAGGTGCTGATCAATTTTTCGAGGCGCTTGCGCCGGTCGGCCGGCGGCGGCGGATCCGAGCCGAGCTCGGCCGTCCACGAAGCCCCGATCCGCTCGAGGGCCGCTGCGTCCACGGGCATGCCGGCGGCTTCCATGTCGACGACGGCCGGCACCAGCTCGCACTCCAGCTGATAAAGCGGCGCGAGGAGTTCCTCGCGCAGCTCGGCCGTGTAGGCGCGCATCAGCGCCAACAGCCAGCTCACCTCGAAGCGCGCGCGCTGGTCGTCGCGCTGCAAAGCCGGCGCGCTCACTTCGAACAAGGCCTCGACCGATCGCCCGACGCTGCGGTCGTCTCGGCGTCCGTCGGCCCCTGCCGCCAACAAGGTCGCGGCCGTGGCGATGCAGCCCATGCGTGCGGGCAGGGCCAAGCCCATGCTCAACAAAGGCGCGGCGGCGCTTTGCGCCCGCTCGAACACGACGTAAGGCGGCCGCTCGCCCTCGCTCCAAAGCGCGGCCAACTCGGCCAAATCGCTCGCCGCCTCGACGCGCCACGAAGTTCCGCGCGCGGCTTCGCCGTCTTCCCACACCAAGTGGATCGCCGACACGCGCGCTTGCCGAGGATCCGCCCAGCGATCCAGCGGCTGCCCATCGAAACGCAACAACTCCAGCGCCACCGCCAAGGCCTTGGGCGGGCGGGCGCGCAGCTCGTCCAAGAGCCGCGCGCGCGCCTCGGCGTCGAGCGGCCCATCGAATTCGATGGCGTCGGGAGCTGGTCGGGGGTCGGCGATGCCCCGAGCCTAGAACGCCGTTGCGAAAGGCGCGAGGGATCAATGCCAAGGGCCGCGCGGCGCCTCGCTGGCCCGCCAATCAAAAGCGCGCCCCGGCCGAAGCGGGGGCGCGCTCGCGCGATGCCGAGAAGCGCAGCCTAGGGCGCGTAGTGCACGCCCATGTCGAGCGGCGTCACGTCCAGCGCACCGCTCTTGCGCGTGGTCATGTTCTCCCAGTCGAAGGTACTGGGCACGAAGCTCTCATCGCCGCCGTTCACACAAGCGAAGGCGTTGTCGAGCAAGAAGTACTCGCCATTGGCTCCCATGTCGAAGGGCGACGAGAACAAGAAGGTGTTCGTCCCGTTGACGGAGAGGAACTCCTCGGAGCAGTTGTTCGAGAGGGTTGCGGAACCCGCCCCGTCGATGTCGTCCCCCTCGTTGTCATAGAACACGGAGTTGCGGATCTTTGACAACTGCGGTCCGACCACTTGCACACCACTGCCGAGACCCGTGGCTCCCCCGTTGGATGCAATTGTTGCGTTGATGAGTTCCGCCCCCGTTCCGAGCACCATGCCACTTCCCGCGCCGGTCGAGAGGTTCTCCGCGACCAACGTGTTCGAGAATCGCCCGTCGTCGGCATAGATACCTCCGCCGGAGCTGGCGGTGTTGTTCACGGCCACGATGTTCTCGTTCCAGTAGCCTCCGCAGTGGGTTCCATAGTCTCCAGAACTCACGAACGTGTCTAGGTATGCTCCTCCCCCACTCAGAACCGCGGAGTTGTTCGTCATGGTCGCTTCCGACAGGAAAAATCCTCCCGTAGCATATAGACCACCTCCATTCTCGCCTGCGGTATTTCCGTTGAGTTCAAGTCCAGTGACGTTCCACCTGGCGACTCCAGGAGACTGGCTGAGCTCGCAGCACTCAGCTCCGAGGTAGAGGCCACCGCCATCTTCGGTTGCGTCGTTCTCCGTGAGCACAACATCGTGCAGGTCGATCTGGTAGCCCATGGCAGTCGGCCAGGTTGATACCGTTCGCGGCTGATTGATCGAGGCGCCACCGCCTTGCTGGGCCAAGCAGCCGCTGATTTGCACTCGCTGCATGTCTAGTCCTCCAAAGCTGTAGATGCCCCCGCCGGCCTCGTCGGCCTCACAGTCGGAAATGGTGGTGTCGGTGATTGAGATCTGAGCGGGCTGTGTTGTATGAACACCACCGCCGTCTCGGTTGGCCGAGTTTCCTACGAAGTTGGCAAAATTCATCTCGAACGATCCCAGGTGGGACATCAAAACCCCACCGCCATCCAGGCTGGCGTGGTTTGAAACGAAGGTGAGCCCACTAGCGAGGGCTGACGTGCCAGAGCTGGAAGTGAGGAAGGCTCCCCCGCCCAGTTCGCCAGAGTTCAGCTCCAGCAGTACATCTTCAAGCGTGAAGGAAGAGCCAGCCCCGCTTACGCGGATATACACTCCACCACCACGTCCCGTGCCGACGCTGTTCGAGCGGAAAGTGGCGGACTTGACCGACCCGCGGCCCTCCAGGTGAGCTCCACCACCGTAGCCCGAGGGCGAAGTGTTCGCCTCCAACAAGACGCAGTCCAGCGCCACGTCATCGGATGCAGCCACACCGGCGCCAATACCCGTGAAGCTAACGTTGTTTGAGATCACGGAGTCGGAGAGAACAAGCTTCCCGGTCGTTTGGGACTCATCGTGGAATACTCCGCCACCGTTCTCTGCGGCGTAGTTGTTTCGAATCTGTAGCCTGCGAAGAACAATGTTCGATTGCGTGCTGTAGACTCCGCCACCATCCGCGAGACTGCCTGTTTCATCCGCCCGCCCATTCACGATTTCGAAGCCATCGAGGAGGGCATCGGTGATGCTGGTCGCGCCCACGACATGGGTGCTGTTGTCTGCGAACGCGTTTGTGGAGTCATCTCCGTTACGGTCGCCGTCGAGCGTCGATACCGCTAGCGGAGTTGGGCGCTGTTCGCCGACCGCCTCAGTCCCTTGCCAGCCGCCGTAGATGGCGACGCCAGACTTCATAGACACCACCGAGGCAGAGGCAACCGGAGATACGTATCGGCCGGCGGCGACACGCACCTGGTCACCAGCCTGCGCGGCCAGCATCGCGGAGTAGATGCTGGGGAACGC
>JAUIJR010000721.1 GCA_030431075.1 Polyangia bacterium
GCTTTCGACTTGCAGCCGGCCAGGCCCACCGGGCCGAGCGCGAGCGCGAGCGAGAGACAAAGGAGAGGGCGGCGTTGTCGGGTGGGGCGCATCATGTCGAAGGTGGGGCGAAGAAGATGGCGAGAGGGGGAGAACTAAAGCAGCGCGGCGAAGCGCGCGTTGAAGTCGGCGTCGTCGCTTTGCCAGCGTCCTTCGCGGCGCAGGTAGCGACGAGGGTAGCCCTGCGCGCGGGACGGGCAAGGGGCGGCGTCCCCGGGCGTCGCGCCGTAGTCGGCGTCGTGGGGTAGCAAGATGGCGATCTCGTTGCCGACGGCCGAGACCTTGGGGAGGATCGGCGTGGCGAGCTCCGGGCGTGCCTCTTCGAGCCAGGCGCGCCAGTCGGTGGTGGCCAAGCGCAGCAAGATGCTCAAGGTCGGGGGCGGAAGGTCGATGCTGCCCTCGCGCCACGCGAGGAGGTGATCGGCCGCGCTCGCCCAGCGTCCGTCTTCGGTCTCGACGCCGTCGGCCTCGGCGACGGCCGCACGATCGGCATCGATCCGCGCGACGTAAAAGCGCGCCAGGTAGCGGCGCGGGGACTCGGCCGAGGGCGTCTGCCAGGTGTCGAACCAACGCAAGGTCACGCCCTCGAGCTCGACGCCGGACTCTTCGTGACACTCGCGCTTGGCCGCGACCTCGAAGCGGGCCTCGCCCTCGCCGTCTTCGGGGTCCACGCGCCCGCCGGGAAAGACCAAAGACGCGGGCATGAAGGAGCTACGGGCCGAGCGCCGGAGCATGAAAATCTCCGGCGGCCAGGCGGCGTCGTCGCCCTCGCGAAAGAGGACCACGGTCGCGGCTTCTCGGACCTCGGGGGCGCTCACCCGGATCGAGTAGCACGGGCGCCGGGAGGCCCAAAGCGCGCCGGCGCGCGAGGGAAGGCAGCCCGAGGGGGCCTCGGCGCGGCCCCTCTGGTAGCTTGACGGCGGGTGTCGGACATCAAAAAGACGGGCGTCTTCAACCGCATGGGAGACCCGCAGCCGCTCGCCGTGCACGCGGAGCCCGAGGTGCGCACCGTGGTCGAGGGCATGCCGACGCCGGCCGCGATCTTGGACCTCGCGGGGATCGTCCGCGCCGCCAACCCAGCGATGTCCGACCTCTTGCGCGTCGAGCGTTCGCGCATGGTCGACGAGCCCTTCTTGAGTTGGATCAAGCGCGCGAGCGAGCGCGAGGCCTTTGGACGCGAGTTCCTCGGCCTCAAGGGGCGCCGTGACGGCTACGCCTTCGTACGCGACTTGGACTTGAGCCCCGCTCTGGGGCCGGCGCTGCGTTCGAAGGTCCGCGCGTGCCGGGTCTCGGAGCGCGAGGTCCTGGTCACGGCGGACATGGCCGAGGAGACGGATCCGGCGACGGAGCTGGGTCGCGCCGTCACGCGGGCCCTCGATGCCCTCGATCAGGGCGTGTTCTTGGTCGACGGCGAGGGCCGCATCGTCCACATGAACCCGGCCGCCCAAAAGCTCATGGGCGAGGGCTTGGTCGGCCGCGGCTTTTTGGACATGGTGGCCCACGGCCGCGTCAGCGAGCTCGCCCACGCCTTGAGTTTGTCGCGCGCGGGCAGCTGGTACGGCGAGCTCGACTTGATCCGCAGCGACGGCGACATCGTGCCGGTCGAGCTGAGCTTGGCCGGCGGCAGCGGGCAGGGGGCCCCGGTCGTGGTCTTGTGTCGCGACCTACGCGAGCG
>JAUIJR010000722.1 GCA_030431075.1 Polyangia bacterium
TGACCTCGCGGTCCTTGAAAGTGCCCGGCTCGCCCTCGTCCGCGTTGATGACGACGTAGCGGGTACCGGGCGGCTGCGCTCGCACGGCCCGCCACTTGAAGTGGGCCGGAAAGCCGGCACCACCGCGCCCTTGTAGCCCCGACACCTGCAGGGCTTCGAGCACGGCCTCGGCCCCCATGGCCTTGGCCTTGGCCAGCGCGGGGTAGTCCTCGCGCTCTGCCCCACCGAGGTTCATCGGCAGCTCGGGGTCGTCGGGCGTCACGCCGCCGCGCGGCGGCCCGCGAAACTCGAGCTTGGCGTCCAAGGTCGCGGGCACGCGGTCGCACTGCCCGAGGCAACTGACGGCCTCGACCTCGACCCCGCGCGCGCGCAGGCGATCGATCTCGGCTTTCGCCCCGCCGAGCTGACAGCTCAAGCCCTGGCACACGCGCACCTTGTCGCCCGGCCGCGCGAGCAAGCTGTAAAAGGTCGCCACGCCAAAGACGTCGGCCTCGGGCACGCCCGTTTGTTGGGCGACCTTGGCCACGGCCCCCTCGCGCAAGCCCCCCTCGTGCTCGAGGGCCTCGAGCACGAGATGCCGCTTGGCGCGCTTGGGCTCCATTGCACGCACTTTAGCAAGGCGACCGGCTGCCCACGAGCGCCGCCCCCCAAGCCGCCGCGTGCTCCAAGACACGCCGCCCGCGTCGATCACGAAACGGCGTTCACAGATCGATTTCGATCCTTTGGCGAAGCACCGCGCGCCCTATCGCGCCTAGCCGGCCGTACAGAAGTACTCGACCTCGGCGGTGGCCACGATCTTGAAGGCGTCGCAGGCAGCGCCGCACAAGGTGATCTGGCTGTAGCTCCCGTTCGAGTAGTACCAGCCGTCGCTGCTCGCGCAGCTCGCAGCCATGATCTGCGGGTAGTCGACCCCGTCGACCGAGACCTCGGTCAAGTCCGGGTTGGGCGCCGAGTTGCTCAGGTCGATGACGCAGGTCGCCAGGTCCGAGGCGATGGCGTCGAGCGCCGTGTTGAGCTGGGTGAGGTTGTCGCCGGGGTAGTAGTCGTAGAGGGGATCGGGGTTGGGCACGCCACCGGCGACCGCGTAGCTGTCGGGCTCGCTGGCCGAGGCACTCACCCCGATACCGACCACGTAGGTGTTGTAGCCGGCGTTGCGCGCCGCCGTGACGGCCGCGACGGTGCCCGCTTCGGTGTTGCCCGAGCAAAAGGTCGCCACGCCACCGTCGATGATCAACATGAAGGCGCCGACTTCGCCCGGCGCGATGCCGTTTTGCAGCGCGACCAGGCTCTGTTCCATCGCGCTTTGGATCGGCGTCGAGCACGAGCCCAAGTTCGTCATGGCGTTGAGCGCCGTCATGATCGGCCCGTTGTTCGAGGGCGCCGGCGCCACGTCGAAAGTCGAGCTGACATTGCACTTGCCGCCGGTCGAGGTGCACTCGGTGGTCGTGCTGGGGAACCACTTGACCCCGAAGTCGATCCGGTCCTCGTAGTTTTGCGTCACGGTGTCCACCACCTGCACCAGCCCGGCCCAGCGCGTCGTACTCGGCGCGATGTTGAAGTTGTACATCGAGCCCGAGTGGTCGAGGACCATCAGCACCTTGGGCGGCTCGAAGCTCACGGTGGGGTTCTCGGTCGCGCAGGGCGTGCCGTCGCCGTCGCCATCGCCGTCGCCATCGCCGTCGCCATCTCCGTCTCCATCTCCGTCTCCGTCG
>JAUIJR010000212.1 GCA_030431075.1 Polyangia bacterium
CCGCCTCGAAGGCGAGCGCTTGGTCGCCCGCGGCGAGACCCGAACTTTCGCCCACAAGCTCCAAGAGCGCATCTTGCCGGCCGGCCTCGACGTCTACGACGATCCCTCGCAGCGCAGCGTCGACACGCCTCATGGCACCCGCGAGCTGTGGGGCCATTTTCGCGTCGACGACGAGGGGGTGTCCACGCAGCGCTGCGACCTGGTCAAAGACGGCGTCCTCGTCGGCTTTCTCCAGTCCCGCAAGCCCACGCCGCACGCCAAAGGCTCGAACGGCCACGGTCGTCACGACGGCGTCCAACCGGTGATGGCCCGCATGGGCAACCTGTTCATCCAGCCGACGCCCGGCG
The DNA here is from genome assembly GCA_030431075.1 of Polyangia bacterium. Lineage (GTDB taxonomy): Bacteria > Myxococcota_A > Polyangia > Nannocystales > Nannocystaceae > JAUIJR01. The sequence goes on from JAUIJR010000212.1 coordinate 348, forward strand.
CCGCCGCCAAAGACCGCGCGAGCCTCGAAGCCGAACTGCTCTCCCGGGCCAAGGCCGGGGGCCACAAGCACGCCCTGATCGTCGAGCACATCCGCGCCGGCGAGACCTCGACGGACAGCTACGACTTCCAAGTCTTCAAAGGCGAGCTCTCCGAGGTCTACCTGGTCGAGGTGGCCACCGGCGAACGCCGCCGCGTCCGCGACCTCGAGCTCATCGGCACCCCCTTGTCCGTCATGCAGCGCATCGTGGCTTTCGGCGACGAGTCCGGCGTCGACTACGGCAGCTGCTTCGCCGAATCCGGCGCCGTCCCCGTCTCCGGGGTCGCGCCGGCCCTGCTCCTGAGCGAAGTCGAACTCCAACAAAAGAGCAGCTCCGGCTTCCACGAGCCCTTGTTGCCGCCCCCCTTCGCCGACGACGGCTCCCGCGGAAGACACGGCGGCCCCCACGAACGTGGGCGTCGGCGGCGGGACGAGGAGTAGGGCCCCATGAACGACGCGTGGAGAGAGCTTCAAGCCCGCAACGATCGGGTCTTCGCCAAGCTCCGCGAACAGCCGCCGGTCGTCATCGACTTGCTGGTCGCGGCCTCGGGCTGTGGCCTTTCGCGCTCGCGCGGCGAAGAGGACTGGAGCTTGAGCTGTTCCAGTCCGGCGTGGCGACCCGAGGGGGGAGAGCTGCGGCAGCTGACCTTGCACCTGCGCCAACGGGCGTCGCGCGAGGCTTTGCGCGACTGGCAGTCTTTTTTGGCCGCCGATGGCCTCGTGCGCGTGCGGGCACGATTGCTCGAGGACAACGAGATGGGCATCCCCCAGGCTTGGCTCGAGGAGCGCCTGGGCGAGAGCCGCGATCCCGAGCTCGCCGACGTCCTCGCCGAGCTACAAAAGCCCATCGTCGTCGACGAACCGCAACTTGGGCGCCTGACCTGGGATCGGGGCATCCACTGGTTCCAGGGCATGGTGCAGTGGTGTGGTCGAGACGTGCGATTGAACGTTTCGGCCGAGACTCCGGACGAGGCCAAGCCCGGCTTCGAAGTCGCCCGGCGCCTCCTCGCGGACTCGGAGGCTTGGCGGGTGCGCATCGAGGACTACGCCGTGGCCAAGTTGCTCGAGCTCAAGAACGACAACTGGCTCGGCGACGACGAGTCTCCCGTCGACGCGGCGACCTTCAAGGCGCGCATGACCCTCAACAATATCGGCGTCGATCCGGACGGTAGCTTTTCGTTTTGGCACGACGACGGAGACCTTTTTTGGGGGCACTCGATCATGGTCAGCGGGGATCTGGAGTCCGGGCCGACGGACGCCGACATCCCCGGCTGAGCGCCGCCTTCGCGTACACTCGTCGCGTGCACATCCACCCCACGCGTGAGGCCGCCGTGGCCTGGTTCACTTCGGCCGGTGACGGCCCCGTCACCATGTTGAACCTGCTGCGCTTTCGGGAGATCGCCGACTACACGGCCAGTCCCGAGCTCGCACCGGCGGACCCGATCTCTGGCGAAGCGGCCTACGACCTCTACGTGAAGGCGGCCGGTCCGATCATCACGGCCGCGGGCTCGGAACTCATCTTCATGGGCAAGGGCGGCGCCGCGCTCATTGGGCCGAGCGACGAACGCTGGGACCGGGTCTTGCTGGTGCGCCATCCCAATCGTGAGGCCTTTCGGGCATTCTCGGAGCAGCCCGACTACCTGGCCATTCTCGGTCACCGCAGCGCCGCGCTCGCGGACTCGCGCCTCTTCCCTTTGACGGTCGATTGACGTCGCTACTGGCGTCGCTACTGGCGTCGCCTCTGGGGACGGACCTGGGGTAGATTGGCGCCGTGCGAAGCCCGATCTTCGTCGTCGATCCGAGCATGCGTGGGATGGCTGGGCCGTCTCGCGAGCAGCGGCGTGAACTCGCCCGTCGTACGCGCCGGGCGGCGCGTGGCTTGGGCATTCATCCCGAGGCGGCCGGAGACATCGTCGTGCGGATCTGTGATGCCGAGGCCATCGCGGACCTCAAAGAGCAGTTTTTCGGCTGGCGCGAGCACACCGACGTCTTGAGCTTTCCGGGGCCGGGGACCGACGGTCGTGGCGACATCGCCTTGTGCTGGCCAGTGTGCTGCGAACAAGCGCGACGTCACCGGGTGCCGGCGCTGCATGAGGCCAGCATCTTGGTCGTGCATGCGCTGGCGCACTTGCTGGGACACGACCACCGTCGCCGCGAGATGGGGCGCCGCATGCACAAGGCCGAACGACGGGTGCTCCGAAAGCTTCGCGTGCCCGATCTTCCGCGCAGCTATGGCCTGCGCCCAGTGCGGGAGGCGCCATGAGTGTCGAGCCGATCGTGGTCACCCACGGAGGCGCCGGACGCTACGCCGAGGCGCTGCATGTCGAGGCCGAGGCGAACGCCAAAGAGGCGGCGGCACGTGGGCGCGAGCGCTTGTTGGCGGGCGAGGACTGCGAAGCGGCGGCCGTCGCGTGTGTTCGGGCCTTGGAGGACGCACCCGCCCACAACGCGGGCCGTGGCGCGTGCATGAACGCCGAGGGAAAGTTCGAGACCGACGCCGGCATCATGCGTTCGCGCGACGGCGCGGTGGGGGCGGTCGGCGGCGTACCCGACCTCGCGGATCCGATCCTGGTCGCGCAAGCGGTGATGGAGCATTCGCGCCACAGCCTCTTGGTGGGCGCCGGCGTGCGGGCGTTCGCCGAAGCCCATGATGTCGGCACCTTCGACCGAGCGGCGCTGTACACGGACAAGGCGCAGCGTAGTTACAATCGAGCCCTGGCCGGGAAGATGGCCAAGGACGGGCGTGCCGACACGGTGGGGGCCGTCGTTCGGGACGCCAAGGGCGACTTTTGCGTCGCGGGCTCGACCGGTGGCGTGCTGCTCAAGACGCCGGGACGGGTCGGCGACACGGCCTTGGTCGGTTGTGGCTTTTTTGCCTCGCCCGAGCTGGGTGCCTGTGCGGCGACGGGGGTGGGGGAGCAGATCATGGCGCGGGTCTTTTGCTACGCCTTGCTCGAGCGCTACGCACGGCAAGGCGGGGACCTGGTCGCGCTCGCCCACGCGGCCTGTGCCGATCTGCGTCGCGCCACCGGGGCCGCCGTCGGCGTGATCGCCATCGCGCCAGATGGCGCTTGGGTCGCCACGCACGCTTGTCCGCACATGGCCTGGGGGGCGGCGATCGGCGACGCGCCCTTGCGAGGCGGACTGCGCGCTGACTCGCCAGCGAGCTAAAAAGGGGGCAAACTCGCCTCGTGCTCGCGTGGGCCATCGTCGCGGCCTTGTTCGCGCCCCCCGAGGGAGCCGCGCCCGACGCGGGTCCGGATCTCGAGGAGGCCCGGGAACCCGCCAGCAAGGGGGACGCACGCCTGGAGCTCGGGCCTGGACTCGAGGGGCCGGGCCGGATCCTCGACGACTCGGGAGAGCTTCGCGTTCAGCTCGAGTTCGAGCCCGGCCAAACGCACCGCATCGCCCTGCCGCCCGGGCGCTATCGCCTCGAGTTGCCGGGCCAAGAAGCTGAGTCCCTCGAGCTTGGGGCCGGCGAGACCGAACAGCGCAAAGGCGAGCTGCCCACGCCCTCGGTGCCGGCGCCGGTGGTTGCCCCGAAGGGTCCACCCAAAGAGGCTGCCCCTTCGGCTCGGCCCCCGGAACCCGACGCCGACGCGGACGAGGCCTACGCCCAACGCAATCGACGGCGCAAGGCGGCCGGCTCGCTACTCATTCCGGGGCTCGGGCAGATGCTCATGGGCCAAGGGCCCAAAGGCGCCGGGATCTTCGTGGGCACCTTGGGCTTGGTGGCGGCCACGGCCTTTGCTTCGCGGCCCCCCGCGGACCCGAGCCTGCGCAGCCCATTGCGCGAAGGGGCCCGCCTCGGGGGATTTGGAATCGCCAGCGGCGCTCTCATGAGCTTGTGGGCAGGGCAAGCGATGGACGCCTTCACGGTCGCGCGGGGTCGTCCGGCCAAGGCCATCGCCAACTACCGTTTGCGCGTCGAGCTCAACCGCAGCTTCTCGCTTCGCTTTGGGCCGCGCCCCGAGTCGGTGGACTATCTGCGAGACTGGAGCTTGTCGATCTTGGGTCAGCCCGCACGCCGCGTGGTGGTGGGCGCGAGCGACCTGGGCTTTCATGACGATGGCGCCTTTGGAGGTCTGACCCTGCAAGCGGGCATACGCGCGGGCTACCGCGTGCTCGAGCGCGACCGCCTGTGGCTGACCACCAGCGGCGGCGTCATCGGCCAGCTGACGGTTGCGGACAATCCACGCGAGAGTTCCGAGGAGCTCGGCCCCCAGTCACCCCGCCGGATCGGTGGCTCGGGCACCTTTTACGCCCAGCTCGAGATGCAGTGGTTCTTGGCCGATCGTTGGTCTTTGAATTTCACGCCGCGCTTTTGGGTGCCGGTGGGCTCGCGTCGTTTTGGTCGCGGCTACGCGGTGCCGACCGGCAGCCCGAGCTTCGAGCTCGGCACGGGGGTGGGGGTGCAGTTTTGATGCGCGCGCGTCGATGGAGTTTGGCCTTGGCGTCGCTGCTGGTGGCGGCCTGCGCGTTGAGCTTTCGGGCCGAGCGCAGCTTCGAGCTGCCCATCGAGCTCGAGGGCAGCGAGCACCTGCTCTTGGACCTGCCCGAGACGGGACTTTCGGTCCGGGGCACGAACGAAGCGGGCAGCGGGCGACTCTTCGGCACCTGGTATGCGCTCGGCGGTAGCAAGAGGTTGGCCGAGGACGCGACGGCCGAGGGACAATTCGATCGCCTCGAAGACGGGCCGAGCGTCTACTTGCGCTCGTACATTCCGCTCGAACAGGAGGGGAGCATGGAGCTCGAGTTGGACCTGCTTCGGATCCCGCGCGACTTGGACTTGAGCGTGCGCAATGCCGGCGGGGACGTCGATGTCCACGCGGTCTGGGGCTACGTGGATCTCGAGCTGCCGTGGGGCGAGGCGCGGGTCAGCGGCGCCCGCGAAGGCGTCGACGTCTACACGGGGCGCGGCGCGATCGAGGTGCGCACGGACCGCAATCAGGAGATGTCGACGGCGGTGCGGACGGTGAGCTTGGGCGGGGATGTTCGGGTCGAGCAGCACACCGACGGCGAGGTGCTGGCCGAAAGCGCGCAAGGCGACGTCACGGTGCTGCTGGCCGACGATGAAGACGTGGATCTCTACGTCTACGGGGCCTTGGGCGTCGAGGTCGACACGCCCCAGCTTCAGCTGCGCCTGCCGAATGGTGAGCTGCGGCGCACCCTTCAAGAGGGCCGGATCTCCGTGTGGGTGATCGCCCATGAGGGTCGCGCCCGGGTGGCCACGCTCCCGGGCAATTGAGCCCCAGGACGGCCGCCTTTGGGGCTCCGAGCGCTTGCAGGGGCCTAGCCGCCGTGATAATCACGCGTCCCTTCGCACTCGCCAGGGTGGCGGAATCGGTAGACGCAGCGGACTCAAAATCCGCCGAGGTAACCCCTCGTGAGGGTTCAAGTCCCTCTCCTGGTACCCAAGAACCCGGCGCCATGCCGGGTTCTTTTTTTTGCGCGTAGCCCCGGCGTGCGCGGCGTGTTTGCCGGCGCTAAACTGAGCACGGTGACGGGGGAGACGACGATCGAGGGCCATCTACTTTGCGCCGTGCCGCAGCTGCTGGACCCGAATTTCCGCCGTTCCGTCGTGTTGATGCTCGAGCACGGCGACCACGGCGCGCTGGGCCTGGTCATCAACAACCCGATGTCGGCCAAGCTCGACGACGTCGCCGACGCCTTGGGTGTGCACTGGGAAGGTGATCCGGATCAGAAGGTGCGCCTCGGGGGCCCCGTGGAGCCGGTGCGCGGCTGGGTGCTGCACGAACAGGGCGACTGGGACCCGGCCGCCCACGATCTCGCGCCGGGCTTGTGGCTGACGACCAGCCTCGAGTCCGTCGTCGACAACGGCAACGCCTATTTCGGGGGCGACGACGCCCGCTTCATGTTCTTGCTCGGCTACGCCGGTTGGGGCGAGGGGCAGCTCGAAGGCGAGATTGCAGCGGGCTCTTGGGTCTTGGTGCCGATCCGGGGGCTGACGACCGATGCGCACGGATTCGGCGTCGCGCCCGAGTGGATCTTCGAGACGCCGCCCGAGCAGATGTGGGAGACGGCCTTGCGATCGATCCGCGTGGATCCGCAGCGCCTGATCGGTCTGCGCGGCGGGATGATTCAGTAGCGCGACTCAGCGCTTCGGCGGCACCAGCAAGGCCAGCCACCCGAGCATCAAGGCGACGCCGCCCAGGGGGGTCACGGCGCCCAGCCAGCGGGGGCCACCGAGGGCCATGGCGTACAAGGTGCCGGCGAAGATGGCGATCCCCACGGCGAAGGCCCGGGCGCTGCGGCGGCGCCAGGCGCTTTGGGCCTGGGGCGCCAAGCAGACCACGAGCATCGCCACGGCGTGGATCAGGTGGTAGCGCGCGCCCGTCTCCCACCAGCCCAGGGCCTCGGCGCTCACGCGGCTTTTGAGCGCATGTGCGCCCAAGGCTCCGGCGGCCACCCCCACAAAGCCCAGCAAGGCGGCGAGGCGCAGCTCGAGGGTCATGGTGCTTGCCTCAGGCTGCTTGGGGCTGGAAGGTTCGAAGGGCATGCGCGACCCGGCTCGGCGGCGCTAAGGTAGCAGCTGCCCGCCCCGCGTCGAAGCGCGCTTCGCCCGCCTTTGGGCTCCGCACCCGCCATGTCCTCCGACTCGCAGACCGCCGACCTCTTCGCCCATGCGCGACGCAACGAGGTCGGGCTGACGCCGCTGGCCGAGCGCATGCGCCCGCGCAGCTTGGCCGAGTTCGTGGGCCAACATCACCTCTCGGGGGAGGGGCGGATCCTCGAGCGGATCTTCGCCGCCCCCCGCACCCCCAGCTTGATCTTGTGGGGCCCTCCGGGCACCGGCAAGACCACCTTGGCGCGCTTGCTGGCGACGAAGAAAGAGGCCTTCTTCGAGACCATCTCGGCCACCGAGTCGGGGGTCAAGGCGGTGCGCGAGGTCGTCGAGCGCGCCCGGGTGCGCCGCGACTACGAGGGGCGCCGTACGATCTTGTTCATCGACGAGATTCACCGCTTCAACAAGGCCCAGCAAGACGCGCTGCTGCCCCATGTCGAGGCCGGAATCCTGACCTTGGTCGGCGCCACCACGGAGAACCCCAGCTTCGAGGTCAACGCGGCCTTGCTCAGCCGGGCCCGCGTCTTGGTCTTGCGTCAGCTCGAGCATGGCGCCTTGGTGGCGCTCTTGCGGCGTGCCCTCGAAGACCGCGAGCGGGGACTGGGCGCCCGGGAAGTCGCCGTGGACGAAGGGGTGCTCGAGGGCATCGCCCATGTCGCCGACGGGGACGCCCGGCGGGCCCTCAACGCCCTCGAGCTCGCGGTGGAGCTGCTCGGCCCCGAAGAGGCCAGCATCTCCAAAGAACTCGCCTGGGAGGCCCTGGGGCAGCGGCACCTTCGCTACGACCGGGCCGGCGACGCGCACTACGACGTCACCTCGGCGCTGATCAAGTCGATGCGGGCGAGCGACCCGGATGCCGCCGTCTACTACCTGGCGCGGATGCTCGAGGCGGGAGAGGACCCCATGTTTGTCGCGCGCCGCATCGTGATCTTCGCGGCCGAGGACGTGGGCAACGCCGACCCCCAGGCGCTGACGGTGGCGACGGCGGCGGCCTCGGCGACGCACCTGATCGGGATGCCCGAGGCCGTGCTGCCGTTGACCCAAGCCGCGACCTACTGCGCCTTGGCCCCCAAGTCGAACGCGACGGTGCAGGCCTACTTTGCCGCGCGACGCCTGATCCGCACGCGGGGCAGCGAAGAGGTCCCCATGGCCGTGCGCAACGCCCCCACGGGTTTGATGAAGGGCCTGGGCCACGGCCGCGGCTATCGCTACCCCCACGCCTTCGTCGAAGGGGTCGACCCGACCCACGCCAGCCACCTGCCCGAGGCGCTGGCCCGCAGCTTGGACGGGGAGCGGCTGTTCGTGCGCAGCTCCGCCCGTGGCTGGGAGGCCGATGCCGAGCGCGCGCTGGCCGAGCGTCGCCGCCGTGCCCTCGACGATCCCGCCCCGCGACCGGAGGGGGCAAAGTTCCCCGAACCGGTCCATGACAGGGACGACAGCGAAGAGTAGAAACGCACGCAGATGGCCGGCGGATCCGTCCTCTTGAGCGTGAACATCAACAAGGTGGCGACCTTGCGCAACTCGCGAGGTGGCCAGGTGCCTTCGCTGATCCGGGCGGTCGAGACCCTCGTCGACGCCGGAGTCCGCGGTATCACCGTGCACCCTCGCGAGGACGAACGCCACATCACCGCCCGCGACGTCGTCGAGGTGCACGAGCGGATCGTCGCCTACCGCGAAGCGGGTGTCGCCCTCGAGTACAACATCGAAGGGGATCCGCGCCCGGACTTGATGGCCACGGTCGAGCGCTTGGTGCCGACGCAATGCACCTTGGTGCCGGTACGGCCAGGCGAGGTGACCAGCGAGGCCGGGTGGACCCGTGAACAAGGCGCCGCCTTGCCGCCCGTGGTCGCGCGTCTCAAGGCGCGGGGCATCCGCGTGAGTGTCTTCGTCGAGCCCAAGCTCGACGCCATCGCTTGGGCCAAAGAGGTCGGGGCGGATCGCATCGAGCTTTACACCGAGCCTTTCGCGCGGGCCTTCGAGCGCGGCGAGGGCGAGGCCAGCTTCGCCGCCTATGTCGAGGCGGCCGAGGCGGCGCACGCCGCCGGGCTCGGCATCAACGCGGGGCACGACCTCGACTTGGAGAACCTCCCGCTCTTTCGCGTCTTGCCCCACCTCGACGAGGTCTCGATCGGCCACGCCTTGATGAGCGAGGCGCTC
>JAUIJR010000213.1 GCA_030431075.1 Polyangia bacterium
GGCGACGGCTTCCCGCCCGACGACAGCCCTGTCGTCGCCGCAGCCACCGGGGGATCGACCAGCTGCTACCTGCAACAAAGCGGGCGTGTGGTCTGCTGGGGCTACACGGCGCCTGACAGTTGGAACGCAGAGGAACTCTACGCGCGCGGTGAGCGGGCGAAGCCGCATGTGGTGAGCTTCCCGCTGCCGGCCCAAGAGCTCGTTGTGACAGAGGAGGTCATCTACGCGCGACTCTCCGACGGAACGGTCTGGGAAACGCGTCTTGGGGAGAACGCACAGCCGCTCACGGGCGGCCCGTACATCTCGCTGCGGGGAGACGCCAGTCGAGCCGCGGCGCTGGGCGAAGATGGCCGAGTTCAGGTGTTCGGGGCGGGGGCCGCCTCACCCGATCTCGACGGGATCGAAGCGTTTGACGTGGCCGGCGCCGCGGGCTGTGCGATCCGCAGCGGTGGCGAGCTTTGGTGTTGGGAAGACGGGATCGAGGCAGCCCCCGTCCTTGGACTCCCCACCCTCGACGAGGTCGAAGTCAGCTGGGATGAGGGCCTCAACGTCTTCGCCCGAGAGGGGCAAGACTGGTGGGTGTTTGGGCCGAACCTGCATGGCCAGCTCGGTCTGGGCGACGAAGGCCCGCGGACTACGCCTGTCGAGTCGCCGGCCCTGGCCGGCATGCAGCTCGAAGCGACCGGGCCGGGTGTCTATGGCCTGCTCATGGGGCAGCTCTACGCATGGGGCCAGCATCCGGGGGAGGGTGCCGCAGGCCTTACACCGGCGCCCTTGGGAACACCGCAAGCCTGGGACGGCTGGGGCGATGTGGATGCGGTCGCACTGTCAAAGCCTCTTGCTGTCGACGAACCCCTCGCGGGGGGACCCTACGAGGCGACCGGCGTTGGCTTGATGGTCCATGAGGGGAAGGTCCTGTCCTGGGGTATGGATGTTCGCGGCGAGCAGGGATCCGGCCGACGGATTTGGAGGCAGTTCGACGATCCAGACGGCGCCCGAGTTGCGCTTTCGGCCCCCGTCACGAGTTTTGGCACTTCGTTCCAGGTGAGCACGGCCGCCACCGCCGATGGGATCTATTTTTGGGGCCAGGACAACTGGGTCCTCGAGAGCGTCCCGAGCAGCTTGGATGTGAAGCGTCACGCGACTCCGACCGCTCCCGTCCTGGACGAAGCCGGGGCTGAAGTGACGACCCTGCAGAGCGGGTTCCTCGCCATCATCGACGGTGAGGCATGGGTCACTGGGACCTCCCTGGCATTCGGTGCAACGCTTCCGTCTGCCGCATTGATTCCCGCTCGGGCCCCGGACGCTGACGGCTACAGCGCGATTGAGGTCGATACCGCGGGGTGGGGCTGGACTCCACTCACCTTGGTCGGGCTCAAAGATGGAACTCCCCACGCCGTGCTGCAGTTGAGCCCTGGTGACTTTGAGGTCGTCTTCGACCAGCCCGGCGTCCCGGTCTCCATGGACTCCGGTTTGCAAACGGCCTGCGTAGTTTTCGACGAGGGGACGGCCGGTCGGCGGGGAGTCCTGTGGTGCGTCGGGGTAGAGGAGCGGCTACCCGGTGCGCCGACCGTGGAGTACACAACGACGCCGCACGAGACAGGGATCACGGACGCGCGTCTCGTCTCCCTCGGTTTTCACGGCGGCTGTGTGACTCATCTCGACGGGCGGATGTCCTGTTGGGCGACCGAGACATCGACCTACCCCCACCTCGGGAATGGCACGCACGGCGGCTCCTACGAGCTCGTTGAACCCGATCTCCCGCCAGGCACGAAGGTGCGCGAAATCGATGTCGATTTCGTCCAAACCTGCGCAGTGGACGAGGAAGGAGGCATCTGGTGCTGGGGGAGCGAGTCTTTTGCCTCCCCGTCCCTCAACGCGGTGGTCGACAGTACCCGTCCGGGGCGGGTCGGCTACAAAGAGGGAATCGTCGACATCGAAGTCGAGCCTCTCAGCCTTTGCGTGCTGGACGAGCAGGGCCAGCTCTTCTGCATCGGGGACAATCGATGGGGCCACCTCGGCGACGGGCAGCCCTTTGTGAGGTCCGAGCCGGGCGTCGTGCCTGGGCCGTCTTGAGCCTGGGGACCGGCCGCGCCTAGTCCACGTCCGCCAGCGCCTCGAGGAACTCCTCGTGCGGCGTGAACTGGTTGAAGCTGACCGTCGGTTTGGGGACCTTCTCGCCCGCGCGGATCTTGTCCAGGTGGGCGCTGAGCTGGATCTCGGAGTCGAAGACCACCACGGCCGGGAGGGTCTCGCCGTGGAGGGCGGACTGCATGGCGGCCTGGGCTTCGTCGGGGTCGGTGACGTCGACCTTGACCAGCTGGTAGGCGCCGAGGGCTGTTTCGACCTCGGGCTTGGAGAAGGTCAGGGTCTCCATCTCTTTGCAGGGCACGCACCAGTCCGCGCCGAAGTCGACCAGGATCGGTTTGCCGTCGGCCTCGGCCGCCGCGATCTCGGACTCGAGCTGCTCGAGGGTCTCGATCGGGTGCCAGTCGGCCTTGAGCTCGACGTGCATGAAGTTGTTCATCGCCAAGGCCGCGCCCACCGTGGCCAGCGTCACCCCGAAGCCCTTGATCAGCTTTTCGGACAGCGGCCCGTGGAAGCTCTTGTGGATGGCGCCGGCCGCGATGCCGACTGCCACCAGGCCCACGCCCAGCCACAGGCCCCAGCTCGCCTCGGTCCCGATCGTCTGCGCCTCTTTCGACAGGTTGCGCAGGAAGTAGAAGGCCATCACCAGCATCGCGATGCCGAAGACCGACTTGATGTACTCCATGAAGGGGCCTGGCCTAAACAAGCTGGCGCCCAGAGCCACCGCGAAAAACAAGGTGCCCATGCCCAGCGCGTAGACGAAGAGCAGCGAGCCGCCGTAGACGGCGTTGCCGCTGCCCGAGCTGGCGATGAAGGTCAGCAAGGACAGGAGCACGGGGCCCGTGCACGGCGCCGAGATCAGCCCCGAGACCAGGCCCATCATGAACGCACCCAGCGGTCCGGCGCCGCCGACCTTGTTGAGCTTCGTCTGCCAGCTCGCGGGGAGTTGGAGGTCGAAGGCCCCAAACATCGATGCCGCCAGCGCCAGCATCACCGCCGCGATCGGCACCACAACGCGCCAGTCGCCAAGCCATGCGCCGAACTGACCGCCCGTGAAGGCGACCGCCACGCCCAAGGCCGTGTAGAGCGCCGCCATGCCGAGCACGTAGGCGCTGGCGAGGAACAAGGCGCGCCCGCGGGAGGCTTCGCTCGCCCCGAAGAGCGACACCGTGATCGGGATCAGCGGGTACACGCAGGGCGTGAAGTCGACCAGGACACCCTGGCCAAAGGCCCATAGATAGGCGCCGATGCCGCCGGCTGTGAAGTCCGGGTCGGCTGCCGCCAGCAGCGTAGTGGGATCGAGTTCCAGCATCTCGCGCTGCCCGAAGATACGCGCTTCGGGGGGTCGGCGTTATCCATGGGCGGCCTTTCGCCTCACGCCCGGCTGAATGCCCGAAAGCGGGCGTCTGTTGCCGTTTACGGGCTTCCCGGGAGGCTTCGCGCGTTCGTGCGCGGCCTAGGGCGTGATCCCGCCGATCCCGCCGGGGGCGGTCACGCCGGGGCAGGCACCGAACTTTTGGACGCGCTCGAGGGCGGCCGCGGTCAGCGTCTCGCAGCAGGCCTCGGCCTCGTTGCCTGGGCGGGTCAGCGCGTCCTCGACCAGGTTCGCGGGCATGCCCCAACAGCAGCTCTTACGGCCGGGACCGTTTTCGCCCAGGCGCTCGCTTTGGGGGCTGCACGCCGGTAGCGCCTGGCACTTCGAGGTTCGCGTCGTGCAGGCCACGCGGACCCCCAGGGACTCGTCTTGTTCGGTGTAGTCCAAGACCACGTCCGTGCCGCGCAGCAAGGCCGTGCCCAACATGCCGTCCGGCTCGACCGTCTCCGTGCCCGATTCGCGGCGCACGTTCATCGTGATCGTGTCGTCGGCCGGGAGCACCGTCGTCAAGATCCAGTTCGCCGGGTTCGGGTCGCTTTGGCCGACGCCCCAGCGCGTCTCGCCGAGGGCGAGGACGTTGTCGTCCGTGCGCAGCTCCGTGGATACGTCCGGCGCGTGGGGGCGGTCGAAGTCGTCCAGGCCGCGGCACTGCAGCTCGGCGGCATCCAGGCGCCGACGGTAGCGCGTGCAGGGGTTCGGAGAGGAGGGCTGGTCGTAGCCGGCCACCAGCGCCAAGCTGCGCACGCGGATCCGAGCCAGACCTTCGGCGCGGCCGTAGCCGACCACGTGCAGCTCGGCGAGCTCGGGGACCCGACACGCCAAGCTGTTCGCCGTGAGGCCCTCATCGCCCTCGCAGCTGGGCAGGGCAGCCAAGTCCCCGAACATGCGCCGGGCGCTGTCTTCGAAGAGAATCAGCCCGTCGACACCCGTCGAGACGATCAGCGAGGCACCGCGCCCGCCGACCTCTTCGGCGTCGGCGTCCGTGCAGCGTCGCGCGGCGTCGGCCAAGGTGGCGACGCGACCGGGGCGAAGCTCGCAGCTGCGACGCCCCGTGCTGTCTTCGACCTCCCACAAGGGGGCGCAAGGCGGCGGGGCCATGCAAGCGTCGAGCACCATGCGCGTGCGCTCGAAGCTCTGGTCGCCTTGGAAGCTCTGGAGCTGGAGTTGGTCGAGATCGCAAGCGACCCCTTCGCCAAAAGCGCAGCGGTCGTCCACCTGCGAGCCCGTGAGCTGCCCGGGGTACTGCAAACGCAAGAAGCTGAAGCCCAGGTCGGCCAAGCCCTTTTCGGTGCCGGGGAACTGTCCGTAGAAGGTCACCGTCGTTTGGCCCTCGTCGTCGGTGAGGCGCACGGCGAAGTGCTTGAGCATGTTGCCGCCGACGACCGCGCCGAGATCCACGCGCCGGGACATCTCGCCTTCGAGGGCGGGGGCCGTGCCCGCGTGCCACTCCCAGGGGCCCGCCTTGTCCGCCGGCGCGCGCAGGGTCGGGACGGGGTCGAAGCGAAAGCGCGTCACCGTCTCGGCGAAGTTGTCGCCGCTCTCGCCGCCGACGTGGCCTTGGCGCACGGCCACGCACTCCTCGCGCAGGGCGTAGCCCTCGTCCGGCAAGACGGTGAATGGCGAGCCGGAGGCGATGAGCACCGGCATGCAGGCGTCGTCGGGGCAGCTCGCGGGCTCACCTTCGAGGCAGGCCGCGGGGCAGATGCCCGCCTCGGTGTTGCAGCTGTCCAGCTTCGCCTGCATCAGCAAGCGGGGCAGGGCGCTTTCGTCTTGGACGAGCCGAATCGGGCGGCCGAACTCGCCGAAACCGTCGACCACGTCCTCGGTGCACGCGGGCGCGACGGCCGTCGCCAGAAGGCTCAGTCCGGCGACGAGGGGCCCGCTGCGCCCCCGAAAAAGACTTCGGGCCACGCCTGCAGTCTAGCAGTCGTGGCCCGCATCGGGCAGCCCCGGGGCCCCGCCGCCGGGGGCGGAGCGCCTTGGGACTCAGCCCTTCTTGTCGAGCTCTTTGAGCTTTTGTTCGAGCTTGGCGATGATGCCGTCGATCCCGTCTTTGGCGTGGATCTGCTTGAACTCGTAGCGGTAGGTCTTGGCGAGGCTCACGCCGTCGGTGATGATGTCGCGCACCTGCCAGTGTCCACCTTGTCGGTGCAGGACATAGGCGACGACCACGTCTTGGGTGCGGCCGTTCTTCTCCACGGCGAGCTTGGTGTCGATCTTGACCGCGCCGGTCTTGCCGGTCTTCTCGCCGAGGTACTGGACCTCTTGGCCGTCGGCCTTGCGAAGCAAGCGCAGGTAGTTTTGGCGGATGAGCTCGCCGAGGAGCTTCTCGAACTCGTCGCAGCGCTCGGCGCACTGTCCGGCGTAGCTCGAAGGACCACCCAAGGCGGCTTCGGCGATCCACTGGTAATCGAGCAGCTTGTCGACCTCTTTTTCGAGGGCCTTGGCGGAGGCCTTCTTTTTGACGAGCTTCACCACGGCCTCGTGGCGGCTCTTGAAGCTCTCCATCGCGCTTTCGCCAGCTTGGGCGGTGCCGGGGGTCATGGCGGCAGCCGAGGCCGGGATGACGGTGGCAGCGGCGAGGAAGGACCGAAGGGCGATCAGGCGAATGCGGGTCATGGCGAAGTTCGGGCGGAGGTGGGAGACCCGAAGCGGGGGTGCGCTCAGGCCGGGCGTGCAGACGGGGCGGTGGGGGCGACTATTCAGCGACGAGAGGCCTTCGTCCAGCCGCGGGGCCGCCGGAGGGCGAGAGCAAAGTCCGTCGGCCGCGGGCTAACCCTCGGGGGCAGTCTCGGTCAGCGTTGTAGACGAATTCGCGCTATCAGGCGAGTTTGTGGCCGCTGCAGGCGCTTTTGTGGCCCTTTGAGCGCTCGGCTCACTGGCGGCGAGCACGACGCCGGTCGCGCGCTCGAGCTTGGCGAGGGCCACGTTTTGGGCCTGGAGGGCCTCGAAATGCTCGAATTCGTACTCCGCCCAGGCGACCAGGGCTTTACGTAGCTCGTCGAAGTCGGGATCGCCCACGGTGGATCTTTGCTGCTCCGTCACCACCAGCTGCCAGCTCTTGTCTCGCGCCATGGCCGCGAACTCGGCGTCATCCACGGCGGCTCGGTAGTCGCGGTAGGCGCGCTCGACCTCGAGGGCCAGCAGCCTGCCCGCGGCCTCACGCTGGGCGTCGGCGCGGCGACGCTCGGCCGCCGCTTGCTGCAGCTCGAAGGCCTTGTTGTGAAAGTCGAGGTTCCAGCGCAAGCCCAGCGCGACCGTGACCGAGGAGAAGTTCGGGCGCCCGGTGTAGTAGAGGGCCGGCTCGATCTGCGCCGCCGAGGCCCAGCCGTAGCGGGCGCTGACGGCCAATCCGAGGTCGGGCAAGAAGTTGCGCCGCGCCAGCTTCTCTTGCTTCTTGCGGACTTCGACGAAGCCCGAGGCGGCCTTGGCTTCGGGGCGATTCTCGGCCGCGAGCTCTTGATAGTGGGCCAGCGGCTTGAGCCCGCCTTCGAGGGTGCGGGGTCGAAGCTGCGCGTCGGCGATGTCGAAACCGGGGGGCGCCGCGTCGCCGGCCAGGGTCCACAGGGCCGAAAGCGCGAGCGCCTCCATCTTTCGGGCCTCGCGCATGCGACGGGCGATCTCGATCTCGCCTACCTCGAGGCGGATGAAGTCCTTGGGGTCGCTCTGGGCCGCGTCGCCATCGAGGTCGGACTCCCAGTCTTCGGCTCCGGACTTGGGCGCCATCTTCTTGCGCTCGCGCTGCAGCAGGCGCCAGCCCTCGTCGAGGATGCGAATCGACTCGCGGGCCAACAACAAGCCGGCGTAGGCCTCGGCCACGCGCTTGAGGCTCTCTTGGCGCGTGGCTTCGACCTCGAGCTTGGTCAATGCGACGCCGACGGCGGCGAGCTCCTTGACCGTCTTGAGCTTGCCGAAGGTGTAGATCGGCACGACGAAGTCGGCTTGCAAGCGCACCGCGATGCCGGCCTGGTTGAGCTGTTGCAGGTAGCCACGGACGGTCTGCACGTCGACGGGCTCGCCGCTCGAGTCATTGGGCGGGCGGCACCACTGAAAGTCGAAGCTGTCGCCGTTGGCCTGCTGCAAGGTGACGTCGTCGCATTGGATCGACACACCGGGCGACACGAAGGCGGAGGCCTGGATCACCGGAAACCAGGCCCAGTTGGCCTTGCGAGCTTGGGCCTCCATGGCCTCGACGCGGGCCTTGGAGGCCTCGACGTAGGGATTGTCCAGGGCGTAGCGGCCGATCTGTTCGCGGCTCAGGCGGGGGACGTCGACGGGGCGTGGGCCATAGGGATCGTTGCGCGAGCCTCGGGGAATCTCGAAGATCTCGCGCAGCTCTCGCGGCGGCAGGCTCTCGGGCGCCTGTGTGCTCTGCTCGGGCTCGGGGGTGCCGACTCGGACAGCGCCGGCCTCGGCGTCGGCGTCCGCGCTTTCCTCGGGGCCCTCAGGAGCCTCTTGTGTGCCTGTCCCATCTTCGGCCGGAGGCGCGGCTTGGACCGCCCAGGGCGCAGCGAAGAACGCGGCGGCGAGCAGTCCGCGCAGGCCCCAAGCGGGCGCACTGGCCTGGCCGCGGAGAGCGGCGCCGCGGCCACTTCGGCGTCGAGGCACCTCGAACAGCTACCTCGCCCCAGCCACGGGGCGCAAGCGGCGATTTGCTGCGCAGGCCCGGGCCGCTAGAGTGTCTCCATGAGTGCGCCCCTCGGCATGCGCCTGCGGGATCTTCCAGCCCAAGCTCGCTCGGTGATCGAGGCCCAGGGCCCCGATGTCCTTCGCTTCTTGCAGGGCCTTTTGTCGCAAGACGTCGAGGCTTTGAAAGCGGGGGAGGCGCGGGCCGCCACCTTGCTCACCGTCAAAGGCAAGATCTGCTGGGACGCGGTCCTGTGCCGCGTCGACAAGGGCCACTTTTTGTTGGCGGTGCCCGAATCCGAGGCGGAGGCCGCCCTGAACAAGCTCGACCGTCACCTGATCATGGATGAAGTCGAGCTGCGCGCGGCCGACCCCGGCTGGTCGCTGGCTTGGAGTCCCTCCGGGGTGGAACCCGCCGAGGGCCTGCACACCTTCGAGACCGACTACCCCCTCGCGGGGCAGCTCTTGTGGGGTCCGGCCTCGCTCGTGGACGCGGCGCTGCCGAAGGGCGAGGCCTGCGCGTCCGTGGCGGCCTGGCTCGAGACACGCATCGAGCGGGGAACGCCGGCGTGGGGCTTCGAGGTCCGCGCCGATCGCTTCCCGCCGGAGCTGGGCTTGGTCCGCGCGGTCAGCTACGACAAGGGCTGCTTCATGGGCCAAGAGCCGCTCGCGCGGATCCATGCCCGCGGCAAGACCAACTGGGTGCTGGTGCGCCTGAGTTGGGACATGGCCGCGCCCTTGGCCGCGTGTGAACCGGGGGCGGGGCGCCCCTTGTCGGCCGAAGGCCGTGAGGCGGCCGGCGAGCTGACCAGCTGGGTCGAAGAGGACGGACGCGGACGCGGCCTCGCCATCGTGCACCGCTCCGTCTCCACAGACGGCGCCACCCTCGGGGACGCCGAGGGCCGGGTGTTCCGGGTCGAAGGCGGACCGCTCGGCGACGACCCGGG
This sequence comes from Polyangia bacterium, assembly GCA_030431075.1. Classification (GTDB taxonomy): domain Bacteria; phylum Myxococcota_A; class Polyangia; order Nannocystales; family Nannocystaceae; genus JAUIJR01. The sequence goes on from JAUIJR010000213.1 coordinate 9,037, forward strand.
CAGCGCCGCCAATCAGAGTCGACGCTGAGGCCCGCTCACTCGAAGCCCGGCAGCTCGAGCGCGGCCCGGGCG
>JAUIJR010000214.1 GCA_030431075.1 Polyangia bacterium
CGAAAGCCCCAAGCGGCTGCTGATCTGCGACGGCGCGATCGGGAAAGCTGATGTCGGACAAGCTCGAACTCGTGGACTATCAGTCGCAAGCCGCGGCATGGCCGTCGAACGGAAAGGTCATCCTCGCTCAGTTCGATGCCGAACAGATCGTCGTCTACCAAGCGTTCAACGCGGTGACGGCGAAGTACGCCGTCGAACACCAGCGCCTGGGCGGTCCGCGCTACTCGCTGAACAGAATGAGTTGGGTCAAGCCGAACTTCCTGTGGATGATGTACCGGTGCGGATGGCTGGAGAAGGACGACGAACAAGCTCGTGTTCTGGCCATCCGAATCGACAGGACCTTCTTTGACGAGTTGCTCGAGACCGCCGTGGCGTCGAGTTGGCGCTCGTCAAAGTTCACCACCCAAGAAGACTGGAAGCGGGCGCTCGAGAGTTCCGAGGTCCGCCTCCAGTGGGACCCAGACCACGACCCGTCAGGCGCCAAAGTCGATCGCCGCGCAATTCAGCTGGGATTGCGGGGAGGGATGCTGCGGAGGTTCGTGAACGAAGCGACCAGGTCCATCGAGGACATCAGCGAGGTCATCGAACGCGAACGAGCGCATCGGGATGAACTTGCCCGCCTGCGCGTCCCTCGAGAGCAAGTCTACGAGGTCAGGTCCGAGTCGGCGCGGAGCAACCTCGGTCTCGACTAGCTTGGGCTGCGGGGCCGATGAATGAGTAGCGACGAAGGCAAGGGGCATCGAGGGAAGATGAAACTCGATGGACTCCTTGGGGAACTCGAAGACGAGTACAACGTCCTTCAGGCTCAACGCCTTCGCCTCAGCCGTGAGATGGGTGCGGCGGCAGAGCGTCTAGAGCGCCTCATCGCCACCACCGACGTTCGGCGAGGCGTGGTGCCACCGATGGCTCAGGTCGAAGCTGCACGGCGAGAAGTTGGCGCTCTCTATGAGCAACTTCGAGGGATCGCGGAGGCGCAGGCGGCGATCGGAGAGCGTCAGCTGATTCTCCTGAGAGAACGCGTGGAAGAACCTTCATGACGCATCCCGTGCACCGCGTGTCCGGCCGAGCTTAGATTGGATCTGGCGCAGAACTCGAGCACCGCGAGCGCCAACTCGCGTAAGCTCGGTCGGTGATCCGCGTTGGGAAAGCCGGGGAGGGGTAGACTTGACAAATCTCGCCGCGGAAGCCATCGGGGGGCCCAACGTGGGACAACAACGCCAGAGCAACTTCCCAGCACCATGCCTGGACCGCGGAATCTCCGACAGGAGGGACCCAAAGCATGCCTACTGAGGACGAAAATTTCCTCATTCAAGTTCTGACGGACGCGCTCGAGCGTGGACGCCCTCCGGCTTCGATACTTCATGAGCTGAGTCAACGCGGATTCAAGGGCGTGAATCTGGTTCGTGTTGCACGAGCCATCTTTCGTCTCGGGCTCGATCAGATGGGAGTCGTGAACGGGTGGGAGGCCGGCGGGGTGTCGGACGAGGATGTCAACCGGCACGTCGCTCGCATGCGCTTTGGAACCCGCTAGGAACGAACCCCGTCCCACCCAGCGATCCCGCCCGCCGAGTTCCGGCCCGAAAACAATCGTCCGGTCGGCGGCCGTTCAGTCCCGCCGAAGGGCTCGTCGTAGATCGCGTGCAGCGCTGCGACGCTTGCGATAGCGTCTACGGCGTCACACCCGGGCACATCGCCGACGAGGCCGAGTCAACTCCAGCGATGGTCATGAACGAGGAAAAAGAAAAGTACTGGGTCGTCATCGAGTTGTGGGCGCCGCCAGATTCGACTGTTCATGCGCCAAGACTCCCGAGCATCGGGCTTGTGCTCCGTCCCGTTGGGTTCGGTTCGAGTCTAGAGCTGGGGCAACTCACCTGCGATCGGACCGGCTCGCGTTGGGGGAAGGGGGTGCATCTTCATCTTGGGGGAATCCGTCGCAGGCCGCTGCCGGAAGGGACGCACCGGGCGTTCTTGCGCTGGATCTCCGGCGACCCCGAACTGCGCCCGGGGGACGTACTTCGTGCACCTCGGTAGTCGTGCGGGGCAAGAAGAGCTCCGCCTGGACCTGGGCGAGAGGATCGAAGAGCAGCGACGGCCGCAGCGCTAGATCACGCTGACCTTGGGCCGTCCGCGGCGATCGAGTAGTTCGCTGGGCCAGCGCCATCGATGGAGCGGTTCCACCCCAAGCTTCGCGCCAGTTGTTCGAGCGCAGACAGGCAAAGGCGCGTATGTTCCGCGGAACAACGATGAAGGAGCTCGAAGATGGCTAAATGGCAAGATTTCGCCGGGGATCTCGATGACGAAACGAAGCGTGTTGTAGCGATCGGCGTGGACGTGCTCGTCGTCGTCTTCGGGTGCGAGCGCATGGAAGCCGAGTCACTCATGGCGACCTTGTTCGAGAAACACTCCGACCGGTACGACGAAGACCACATCCACCGCGAGTCGTCCTACTACCTTGCGGCGGCCGCCTACTTTGTCGGCAGGGAGGGGGGAGAGATCAACTCGTTCATCCCATGGCTGAACCAGACTGGAAGGCTGAAGGCTCCGGAGGTCGCGCTGAAGATGTTTCGGGAGAAGTACTTCGACTAGGACGAGCTGATGCCAAGCCGCCCCGTCCTACTTTGGATGGTCCGGTCCTCTCTCCTGTGGCGGCCACGCGCTGGCGGGGGCACCGCTGGGGAGTGAGAAACTCCCGCTCGTGGTGGTCGACCTCATGATGCCCGGCATGGACGGCTTCGCCTTTCTCGAAACGATGCGCGCCGACCCCGAGCTCAACAAAGTCCTCGCCATCGTCACCACCGCCAAATCCCTCGACGTCGACGAACGCAACCGCCTCGAACACCTCGCCGACGAGCTGCTCTCCAAGAACGCCTACGCCATGCGCGAGCTCGTCGAGCTCGTCGCCCGACGCCTGCACGAACGCCTGGCCCAACGCCGCGCGATGGACAGCACCAACCCGAACCTGGCCGTGCCGGACCTGCGGAGGGGGTAGAATCCCACCGATGCGCCCAGCTCTCGGAACTTCGCTGTTCACGGCGGCGGCGCTCTGCGTCATCGCGGCTGCGGCGGGTCTCTCCGCGTGCACGACCTGTCCGACCGTGGCTTGCCGTGGTGGCGTGAACTGGTCGGTCCGAAGCGATGACGATGCGGCGTTGGCGGGCGGTCGCTACGAGATCACGCTGGAGCTCGACGACGACCGCTTCGTGACCACCTGCACGCTCGAGGGCAAGCCGAGCGGCGACTGCGAGGAGTTCGACACCGAAGGTACGGACTGGGCCGTCACGCTCGTCCACTTCGGTGAGCATCCCGCGGTCACCGGCTTCGAGATCAGCGCCCACGCCGTGGCGCCCGAGGGCGCCGACTCCAACTACAGCCGGGGCCCGCGCCACTTCGCCGTCACCCTCGTGGGCCCTGACACGTCGGAGCCCTTGCTCGAGGACAGCCACGAGCTGAGCTACGAGCGCACTCACCCGCTCGACGATCCGGACTGCGGTTTTTGTGATGAGCTGCTTTGGATCGAGCGGGGCTTGCAGGGGTGATGGCGTACTTCGACGGACGAGACCTACAGCTTGGCGAGTCGCTCGAGTTTGATCCGGCACTCGAGCCGTGTGGGTCATGCGTCGAGCAGGCGTGGGCGGAGGAGGCCAAGCGGCGACTTGCCGGCATCGAGTCCGGCGAACGGCCGACCGTGGCTTGGGAAGATGTCGAGCGGCGCCTGCTCGCTCGGTAGTTCGGCCGCTTTCCCGGGGGCATTGGTTGGTCGATCCCGTGCGGTGGCCCTGGGATGGCTCCGCTCCGCTCTCGCATGGCGGCCACGCGTTGCGCGCTGGCGCGGAGCGAGAGTCTCACTCTCGGATATGGGGTAGCGAGAGCTTCGCGAGGCTGAGGCGAGAGCGAAACTCTCGCTGGGCGCTGGCGGCTCGGGCGCACGCTGGATCTGGGAGTGGCGTGGTTGGTCGCGCTGAAGGGCTGTGTCACTCGAGCGTCGCGCCGTCCTGCGTTCACCCTCGCGCGGGGCGCCGGCGCGTATTGGGACGGAGCGTCCCGAAGAGGGGGTGGCGAGGGGCTCGCGCGAGTTGAATCGGGACGGAGCGTCCCGATTTGCGGGCACGTGGCGGGCGCCGGAACGTATCGGGACGGAGCGTCCCGAACAGTGGGTGGCGAGGTGCTCGCGGGGGTCGCTTCGGGACGGAGCGTCCCGATTTGTAGGCACGTGGCGGGCGCCGGGTCGTATCGTGACGGAGCGTCCCGAACTGGTGGTGGCGAGGTGTTCGCGGGGGTCGTATCGGGACGGAGCGTCCCGATTTGTAGGCACGCGCGGCGCGCCGGGCCGAACTGAGAAAATACGTCTCAGAAATGCTTCGCGGGGGCTTCGCTCGACAGAAGTGAGAGGTATTTTCTCAGTTCGGCCCGGCGGCCTGGGCGCGCGCGGGCTCGGTGCGGGACGGAGGGTCCCGATACACTGGGGCGGCCTGGACGCGCGGGCAAAGCGGTCCGGGCGCGCGGACGAAGCGGGACGGACGAAGCGGGATGGACGCGCGGGCGAAGCGGGACGACGCGCTCGCCCTCAGCCCTCGTTCGCGGCTTCGTCCCCCAACAGCTCATCCACGCAGGCCACCAGCTCCTCTTTGCTCGCGCTTTTCGACAGCCACGCGTCCGCGCCGTGCTTTCGCGCTTTGGCTTCGAGGAGCTCGGGGTCCAAGTTGGAGTAGAGCAGGACGCAGGGGCGCTGGGCTTCGGGGCGTTCCCAGAGGCCTTGGATGAGGTGGGTGCCTTCGAGGCCGGGCATGTCGACGTCGAGGATGACGAGCTTGCACTGCTCGGCTTCGAAGGCGGCGAGGCTGCCTTCGGGGCCGAGGCTGATGTGCACGTCGAGGCCGGAGGCCGCGAGGCGGCGGGCCGTCAGTTCGGCCGCGTCGGCGTCGTCTTCGACGATGAGCACGCTGCGTCGCAGGGCCACGGGGGAGCAGTATACGCCCGCCGACAGCCCAATAATCCGCGCGCCTGCGCCTTTTTTGCGGGGCGTGCGCGCACGGGTTGCGAGCGCTGGGGGCCCCTGCGACGATGCCGGCCCCCGGGGTCCCGGGTCGGGCATCCAAGCGCGGCCGGACACCACCAGGACTGACCATGCCTCTCGTCTATACGCCGATCTTGTGGAATTCCGAGCAGCTCATCGACACCCTCGGTGATCTCTACGATGCCAGCAAAAGTGGTGAGCGCGCTTTCCAAGTGACCGGTGTGCGCCTGCGGCCGGATGCCGTCGAGGCCGGTGATCTCTTCATCGCGCGGGGCAAGCGCTACATCGACAAGGCCGTGCGTGCGGCCGCCGACCGCGGAGCCATCGCCGTGCTCGTCGACGCCGCCTCCGACGCGGAGATCGATGATCACCTGCATCGCGTGGCCGTGCGCGACATCGACGCGGCGATCGAGCGGCTGGCCAGCGCGCGCCGCAAGGCCACCAAGACCGAGGTCCTCGCCGTCGTCGGGGCGGCGCACCAAGCCGAGGCCATGCTGATCGGCGAGCTGCTCGGGCAACAAGGGCTGGGCTACCTCGCCGACGGTCCGGCCGAGGAGGGTCTTTGCAACTTGGGGCCCCAGCCCGAACGGGCCGTCTTTCACATCGCGGCCGTGCCCAACGAGATCGAGGGGCTCGCATGGCTCGAGGCCGCGGGCGTGCTCGTCTTGGCCGAGGGCGACGTCGACCCCGAGGGATGGGCGAGCTGGATGAAGTCGCTGAACAAGGGCGCGCGGGTCTTCTTGCCCGCCAAGAAGAACGCCGCTCTCGATGCCATGGCCAAGGCGGCCAGCGAGGCAGGGGCCGATCTTCACCGCTTTGGGCGCGACAAGTCGGCGGACCTGCACCTCGTGGGGGAGACCCAAGTCGAGGGCGGAACGGTCGTGAAGATCGGCGGTTCGGTGGAGGTCGAGGTCTCGATGTCGACGCAAAACCCGGCGGTCGATCGCTGCTTGGCCGCCATCGCGGGGGCCATGGCCGGCGGCGCCGACCCAAAGAAGGCCGCCTTTGCCTTGACCGTGCTCTCGGTCGCGGCCGCCTCGGCGGAGCGGATGCAGCTGCGTCAGATGGCCGGACAGATGGGGGGCCAAATGACCGGGCAGATGACGGGCCAGGCGACCATGGCCTCGCCCGAGGAGCTGCAAGCCGCGGCTGCGCCGGCGCCCGGGCCCGAGCTCGAGGACGGGCATCGTGAGGAGCTGGCCAAGCTCGCCTTCGCGTGGATCTCCGGTGAGTCGGCCGTGCCCAGCGATGGTCTGCGCAAGGCCCTCGAGCCCGCCGACGGGCCGGTCTACGTGGCCTTGCGCGAGTCGGGGACGCGCCTGCGCGAGGCCTGGGGCGAAGGGGCCGACGCGTGCGCGTCGCTCAAGTCCGCGCTCGAAGACTGCCGCAACGCGATGCCCGAGAAGATGAGCAAGGTCGACGGCGTCGAGCTGTGCTTGAGCTACGGCTACCGCCCCGAGCCGCAGACCAACGAGGGCGCGCGACGACGGATCCGCGCCAACGTGCACCGCGGCGTGCGAGGTGTGGAGTTTGTGCTCAACGGACAGACCCTGCGCATGGCCCCGACCTACGCGGTGGCCACCAACCGCGACGTGCCCAAGGTGATCGCCAGCTTTTGCGAGCAGCTGCGGGTCAACGAGGCCCAGTTCAACGCGCAGGTGCAGTGCCGCAGCTTCTCGGCCGAGCAGCTTTGGCTCTCGCGCAGCGGCGGAAAGCCGACGGCCCAGGGCTTGTTCCGCGGCAACACGCTGATCGACGTGGCCAGCATCGATCGCGCGGCGGTCGAGGGCTTGCAGCGCGACCTCGGCGACTTCTTGGCCAAGTCGGTACAAGACGACGGCCGCATGATCTACATGTACTACCCCTCGCGCGGGACCGAGGACACCGGACGCAACAACATGATCCGCCAGTGGATGGCGACCTGCGCCTTGGGCCGCACCGGCCGCTTCCGCGACGACAAGAAGTTCGTCGACCTGGCCGAGAAGAACATCCGCTACAACCTGCGCAAGTTCTACTCGACCAGCGGCAAGCTGGGCCTCATCGAGTACAGCGGCAAGGTCAAGCTGGGCGCGGTGGCCTTGGCCGCCTTGTCGATCTTCGAGCACCCGCGTCGCCAGCAGTTCAAGCGCGTCGAGTCCAAGCTCTCGGCGATGATCGAGCACCTGGCGCAAGAGGACGGCTCCTTCGTCACCTTCTTCAAGCCGGCCGGGCGCAACGACGTGCAAAACTTCTACCCCGGTGAGGCGCAGCTTTACCGCGCCTTCGTGCTCGAAGAACAAAACGAGCAGGGCAAGCTCGACCAGAAGTACCTCGACGCCTTCATGTCGAGCTTTCGCTACTACCGCGACTGGCACTTCGAAAACCGCAACCCGGCCTTCATCCCCTGGCACGTGCAGGCCTACTACAAGGTCTGGAAGTTCACGCGCGACGACGAGCTGCGCGAGTTCATCTTCACCACCAGCGACTGGCTCTTGGGCATGCAGCAAGGCCGTGAGGTGCTCTACCCCGACTGTGTAGGCCGCTTTCACGATCCCAAGCGCCCCAACTTCGGGCCGCCGCACGCCTCGTCGACCGGCGTCTACATGGAAGGCCTGATCGACAGCTTCGAGATGGCCCGTGAGCTCGGCGAGGACCTGCGCCGCGAGAAGTACCGCCTGGCCATCGTCAACGGCCTGCGCTCGCTCAAGCAGCTCATGTTCAAGGACGAAGCCGACATGTTCTACGTGCGCAAGAAGGACTTCTTGCAAGGTGGCGTGCGGACGACCGAGTACAACAACGTCGTCCGCGTCGACAACATCCAGCACAACCAGATGGCGATCTTGAAGATCCTGCGCGCCTTCGAGGACGCGGACTTCAGCCACGAGCCGCGCAGCTAGCTTTGGAACTGGGGCAGGGCCGACCGACGAGTGGGACAGCGAGCTCGCCGAGTAGGCCGACCGGCCCGGGGGATTGGACCGCCGTGATGGCACGGGGGTGATAGCCTGGGCCCATGGCTTTTCGTCTTCACCCCACGGCTCGATTCACCACTTCTTTGTTGCTCACGGCCAGCGTCCTCTCGCTCGCCGCGTGCGGCGGAGGCAGCAGCGGGGACGAAGAGGCCAGCGAGAGCGAAGACGCGACGGGGGAGGCGAGCGAGGCCACCAGCAGCACGACCGGCGAGGGTGATGGTGATGGCGATGGTGACGGAGACGGCGATGGCGACGGCACGAGTGGCGATGGCGACGGCGACGGCGTGCCGGCCTGTCCGCACAGCGAGGTCACCGGCGACCCGGATCTCGAGTGGGAGCTCGTCGCCACGGGCTGGAATCAGGGCACCTTGTTGGTGCCGCATCCCACCGATCCCGAGCGCCTCTTCGTGGGCCAGCAAAATGGCGAGATCACCGTGCTCGCGCCGGGCGAGAGCACCAAGCCGAGCTCGGTCTTTTTGCAGGTGCCGGCGCTCAACAACTTCGAGATGGGCCTGTTGGGCATGGCCTTTCATCCCGACTTCCCCGAGGACCCGCGCTTTTACCTCAACTACAACCCCAACAGCGGAGACGACCGCACCCGCATCGCCGAGTTCAGCCTCGACGCCAGCGACCCCACGATCGCCGACCCCAGCTCCGAGCGCGTCTTGCTCGAGTTCGACCAACCCTTCCGAAATCACAACGGCGGCGGCTTGGCCTTTGGGCCGGATGGCTACCTCTACATTGCGACCGGAGACGGCGGCGACTCCAACGACCCCCTCGATGCCGGCGAGCGCCTCGACATCTTGCTCGGGAAGATCCTGCGCATCGACGTCGAGCCGGACGGCGGCGCCGCGTACGGGGTCCCCAGCGACAATCCCTTCGTGGGCATGGCCGGCGCGATGCCGGAGATCTACGCCTATGGCCTGCGCAACCCCTGGCGGATCGGCTTCGACCTCGAAGGCGGTGTGCTCTACACCGGCGACGTCGGCCAAGGGGACTACGAGGAGATCGACGTCATCGCGAACGGCAGCAACTACGGCTGGGACACCATGGAGGGCTTTCACTGCTTCATGGGCGCCTGCGACGACAGCGTCACCGCCCCCAACCAAGAAAACGCCAACGGGCAGACGACCCCCATCATCGAGT
>JAUIJR010000723.1 GCA_030431075.1 Polyangia bacterium
GATGTTGTGGGCGAAGGATCCAAAGCTCGCGCCCAATCCAAAGCGCGGCCAGATCATCGGGCGGTCGAAGCCCCAGTTGCGTTGTTTTCGTTGCCGCTTGTTGCGGCCTTTGCCGTCGGGCTCGGGACCTTCGCGCGTGCCCGAGCCGGGCACCGGCGTGGGCGGTTGGGGTGGCGGCGGTGGCTCGACCTGACCCGAGCCCGGACTCCACGCGCGCGTCCCCGGCGTGCTCGCGTCGGGCACCGGTTCGGGCGGCGCGGGCTCGGGGGTGCTCGTCTCGTACTCGGTCGGCGCTTCGCTCGTGGGCGGAGCTGCCGGCGCGGGCTCGGCTGGCGGATCGAGCTCCGGCACGGGCTCGACCTCGGGCGGCGTCGCCGGGTCGTCGACGGGCGGCGGCGTCTCGTCCCCCGTCTCGTCCCCCGTTTCGTCGGGGGTCGGGTCGGGAGTCTGGTCTGGGCCTTGGGGCGGCGCCGCGAACACCGGGCCCGCGCTCGTCCACAGCAAGGCCGCGAGCGCCGCCGCCGGCCAGCTCGCAGCGCGACGATCTCCCGGCGGTCGAGGGCCCGGCATGAGGCCAGTCTAGCGTGCATCAGGCTGGCCGGGGGCGAGGCCCGCGCCGGGCGCGAAAGCACCCGCCGCCGCTGTGCCATACTGGATGCAGATGAGCCACCCGAGCGGGGAAAAGTTCACGGGGACCGAGCAGTACATTGTTTCGGACGCTTTGGCGCGCGCCGTCGATGTCGCGCGGACCATCTCGCGACCGCTGCTGGTCAAAGGTGAACCGGGCACGGGCAAGACCTTGCTCGCGGTCAACGTAGCGAAGTTTCTCGGCCTCGAGCTGATCCGGTGGCAGGTCAAGTCGACGACCAAAGCGATCGACGGCTTGTACACCTACGACACCGTCAAGCGACTGCACGACAGCCGCTTCGGCGAAGGCGATGTCGGCGACATCCGCAAGTACATCTCGATGGGTCCGATGGGCCGCGCCTTCGCGTCTGAACAGCGTTCGGTGGTCTTGATCGACGAGATCGACAAGGCCGACCCGGAGTTCCCCAACGACTTGTTGCACGAGCTCGACATGATGAACTTCACCGTCGAAGAGACGGGCGACGAGGTGGCGTGTCCGCCCGACCGACGGCCGGTCGTCATCATCACCTCGAACAACGAGAAGGAATTGCCCGACGCCTTTTTGCGTCGCTGCGTCTTTCACTGGATCGAGTTCCCCGACCGCGACTTGATGAGCCGCATCGTGCGGGTGCATCACCCGGAGATCGAAGAAGAGCTGCTCGCCTCGGCGCTCTCGGCCTTCTACGGTCTGCGCAAGGTCGAGGGCCTTCGCAAACCCCCGAGCACCAGCGAGCTCATCGACTGGGTGGCCGCGCTCAAGCACTCGGGCATGAGCCCCGAAAAACTCCTCGGCGCCAAGCTCCCCTTCATGGGCGTGCTGCTCAAAAAAGAGCAGGACATGGAGCTGGCCCAAAGCGGGGGCGGCCGCGGACGCGGCTACTAGATCGCCACGGACGGAGACGACATGGCCAGCGGCGGACTCTTCCTCGATTTCTTTTACAACCTGCGTGCGCGTCAGGTGCCCTGCACCACGCACAACTGGTTGGGCTTGATCGAGGCGCTTTCCGCCGGCTTGCACGACAACTCCCTCGAGACCTTCTACGCGGTCGCTCGCTGCACCCTCGTGCAAAGCGAGACGG
>JAUIJR010000001.1 GCA_030431075.1 Polyangia bacterium
GGTCGGCCGTGGCGACGCAGCTTCATGCGCCAGACCATCTCGGCCGGGCCGATGAAGCCCTTGATGCCGCCGACGTTGATGCCGTGGCCGTCGAAGCGGGTGTGGATGTAGCCCATCGAGAGTTGGCCGTGCAGGCTGTGGCGCTCGGCCGCCGCGCCGCGCAGCAAGTTGGGCACGTCGATGTCGTACCAGGCCTCGCCGTAGACGGCGCCGAGCTGGGGGGCGCCGCGCTCGAACTTCTCGTCGCCGACCGACCAAGCCAAAAAGTCGAAGCGTGGGCCGACGTAGACCGTGAAGCGCTGGCGAGGGGCCAGCTTCCAGCGCGCGCCGACGGTCAGGGGCAAGAACATCGTGCGTTCGTAGCGGCGGTCTTCGAACTGGGCGCGGCCGTCGGTGCGTTCGCGGCGAATGTGGGCGCTCGGGCGCCAGCGCAACTCCCAGCCGCCCATCGCCAGGCCGCGCGCGCGGTAGGGCAGGGCGAAGGCCATGTCGGCCGCGAGGTCGATGCCCCAGGCGCTTTGTTGCAAGCCGGTGGGGAAGCTTTGACCGCTCGGCGCGCGTGGGTCGACGTCGACGCGCGGGCCGAGTTGCGCGTCCACCGATCCGAGCAAGCGCAAGCGACCTTGGCCGTCGGGGAAGTACCAGGTCGGCGCCAAGTTGAAGGCCATGGTGCCGGGTCGCCGCTCACCGGCGGTGTTGGTGCCGGCGAAGGTGGAGCGCAGGCCCATCGTCGCCGGACGGATCCGGTCGGGGTGGTTGGCCCGGTCGCCCGAGCCCAAGGCGATGAGTCCACCGCTGGCCACGCCCGCGAGGCCCAGGGCGCCCATGCCCACCACCATCGCCCCGGGGTCGCCCGCGCGCAGACGGTCGCCAACGATCAACAACAAGCCCGTGCCGGCCGCAGCGGCGGCCAAGCTGGCGAAGCCCAAGGTCAGGCGGGCGGCGTTCGAGCGCGTGCAAGGGCGCAAGCCCGGCGCACATCGGGCGAGCCAGGGCGTGCGGCCGCGGCCGCTCGCGCGGGCGCGAGGTCGCGGGGAGCGCGTCGCGGGGGGCGTGGCTTCGCTCTGTGCGCTGGGGGCCGGGGCCGCGGCCTCGCCCGTGGTGCTCGCAGGGGTCGCGGCGGCATCGCCCGGGGCGGGCGGCGTCGCGGCGGGGGGCCCGAAGCCCAGGCTCAGCGCGAGGGCGAGTCGCGAAAGCGCGTACACCGAGCATCACGCTAGGCCATGCCTGGGCGCGTGTCTACGCGACTTTGACGGGACGAGGCCGATGTCGCGGGGCCACCGCATCGCGGCCGGGCCGACGGCCTTGCGGTGGACGGGTGCTCCGCTATGGTCGCGCCCGATGTCCGCGCGCCCCACGGCTACGCACGCGACCTTGTTGGTCTCTTGTCCCGATCAGCCCGGCTTGGTGGCGGCGCTGGCCCAGGTGCTCTCGGCTCACGGCATCAACATCCTCAGCGCGGATCAGCACGCCGACGCCGAGGTCGGGCAGTTTTTTCAGCGCATCGTCTTCGACTTGGCCGAGGCCAGCTGCGACCGCGCGACCCTCGAGGCGGCCATCGGCCACTGCGCCACCCGCTTCGAGATGCGCTGGCGGCTGAACTACGGCGCGCACAAAAAGCGCGTGGCGATCTTGGTCTCGAAGTACGAGCACTGCTTGTACGACTTGCTCTTGCGTCACCGGGCCGGTGAACTCGACTGCGAGATCCCCTTGTTGATCTCGAACCACGAAGACCTCCGCGAAGTCGGCGAGCAGTTTCGGATCCCTTACCACTGCTTGCCGGTGAGCAAGGCGAACAAGCGCGAGCAAGAAGACGCCGTCATGGGGCTGCTGCGCGAGCACGAGATCGATCTGGTGGTGCTCGCCCGCTACATGCAGATCCTCAGCGGCGAATTCATCTCGGCGTACCCGAGCCGGATCATCAACATCCACCACTCCTTTTTGCCGGCCTTCATCGGCGGGCGTCCCTACCACCAGGCGGCCGAACGCGGCGTCAAGCTCATCGGCGCCACGGCGCACTACGCCACCGAGGATCTCGACGAGGGTCCCATCATCGAACAGGACGTCATCCGCGCCTCCCATGCCGACACCGTGCAGGACCTCATGCGCAAGGGCCGGGATGTCGAGCGCAACGTGCTCGGCCGGGCGGTGCGCTGGCACTTGCAAGACCGCGTCTTGGTCTACGGGAACCGGACGATCGTCTTCGGCTGATCGACGGCTCGCCGAAAGTGCGCCCTCGTCGGCGCGAGATCTTCACCCCGCGGCGGGCATCCCTGCCGTATGCTCGGCGCGCGCGTGAAACCCCGACTGCAAGCGTTGACCGAGCTCGCCAACGTGGTCCAGGGCCGTCTGCCGATCGACGAGCTCTTGGAGTGCGTGGTCCAACACACGGCCGAAGTCATGCAGGTCGAGCACGCCAGCGTGCGCCTGCTCGATCCCTCGCGGCGCTACTTGGTGGCGGCACGACGCACCGGGACGCTGATGGCCGGGCAGGCCGTCGAGTTCAAGCGCGGCGAAGGTCTGCTCGGGTGGATCGTCGAGCACGGCGAGGGCCTTTGCATCGTCGACCCCGCGAGCGACCCGCGCTACGTGTCACGACCCGGAACCCCGAGGCTCGAGAGCTTTGCCGGGACCCCCTTGTTCGCTGCGAGTCGAGCCTTTGGGGTGCTCTCGGCCATCTCCGAGAAGCGGCGGATGGACGAGGAGGACCTCATGTACATGCAGCTGATCGCGGCGATCTGCGGTCCGCAGCTCGAGATCGCACGTTTGTCCCACCTGACGCAGGTGGACCCTTTGACCGGCAGTCTCAATCGTCGGGGCTTCGATCGCGTCTACCCCGACGAGATCGCCGACGGGGAGACGCCGACCATGGCCGATCCGCTGACGGTGATCGAGGTCGACATCGATCACTTCAAGCGGGTCAACGACGCGCACGGTCACGCGGTCGGCGACGAGGTCCTGCGCCAGGTCGTACGGATCCTCGGCCGGGCCATCCGGGCGGGGGACGAGGTCGTCCGGCTCGGCGGTGAGGAGTTCTTGCTCGTGCTGCCCGACGTTCGCTTGGACCGGGCGCTGGCCGTGGCCGAGCGCGCGCGCCACGAAGTCGAACAAAGCGAGATCCGGGTCGGCGGCGAGTCGATCCGCGTCACCATCTCCTTGGGCGTGGCCGAAAGACAGCTCGGAGAGCGCCGCGACGAGCTGGTCGCCCGGGCCGACGAGGCCCTGTACGCGGCCAAGGCCGCCGGCCGCAATCGAGTCGTGGCCGCACGAAGCTGACGGCGCGTTGACGCACGCGTCGCCCCTCGACGGCGTGGGGGCGGCAGTGCGATTCTGAGCCGGCCGATGTCCGCTGCGTCGACTCCTTCGAGTAGGTCCGGTCTGCTCGCCAGCTTGGGGCCCGGGCTCTTGTTCGCGGGCACGGCGGTCGGGGTCTCGCACCTCGTGCAGTCCACGCGGGCGGGCGCGGGCTGGGGCATGAGCCTCATCGTCGTGGTCTTGCTGGCCAACTTGCTCAAGTACCCCGCCTTCGAGGCCGGCCCGCGCTACGCGGCGGCGACGGGGACCTCTTTGTTGCAGGCCTACCGCGATCAGGGGCGCTGGGCGCTGTGGCTCTTCTTGGCCCTGACCTTCGCCACGATGTTCACGGTCTTGGGCGCGGTCACCATCGTGACGGCGGGCATGGCCTCGGCCATGATCTCCGACGCGCTCGGACCCACCGGTTGGTCCGCGATCTTGTTGCTCGCCTCGGGCGTGTTGTTGGGCATCGGGCGCTTCAAGCTGCTCGAGTCGGCGATGAAGATCTTGATGCTCGTGCTGAGCGTCTCGACCCTGATCGCGGTCGTCCTGCTGGTGAGCAAGGTCGACTTCTCCGAGATACCCTGGGGCCCGGTCATCCCGGATCTCGACGTGGCCACGCTGGCCTTTTTGGTGGCGTTGGTGGGCTGGATGCCGACGGCGATCGACATCGCGACCTGGCAGTCGCTTTGGGGGCTCGAAAAGGCACGCAGCGAGGGGCGCAAGCTCGAGATGCGCGGCGCGCTCTTCGACTTCAAGGTCGGCTACATCGGCACGGCCGTGTTGGCCCTGTGCTTCATCACGATGGGGGCAGGCGTCTTTTACGGCAGCCCCCAAGAGCTCCCGAACCAGGCCGGCAAGTTCGCCGTCACCTTCGTCGACATGTACGTCCAGGCCCTCGAGCCCTGGGCGCGGCCGGTGGTCTTGGTCGCCGCCTTTTCGACCATGTTGTCGACGACGATCACCTGCAACGACGGCTTTCCGCGCGCGGTCGAGGCGGCGGTCTTGCGTTTGCGCAGCGACGAGCAGCCCGGCGAAGACCGGACCATCGTCTACTGGATCACGCTCGGCGTCATCGGGGTCGGCGCGCTTTTGTTGATCTCGGCCTTCGCCAAGAACCTCACCGGCTTGGTCGACCTCGCCACCACGCTCTCCTTTTTGACCGCGCCGGTGTTGGCCGTGCTCAACTACCGCGCGCTGCGCTCGCCCAAGGTTGCGCCCGAGCATCGGCCCCGAGGCTGGCTGCTCGCCCTGCACTGGATCGGCATGGTCTTCATGAGCCTCTTCGCCGCCTACTACTTGTGGGGCTTGGCGATGGGCTGAGGGGCCGGGCCTAGATCGAGTCGGCGTCGATGCGTGAGGCCGCGACCTCGCCCAGCAGCCCGACGAAGGCGCCCAGGGGCGCGAAGCGGGGGTCCTTGGTCAGTCCCTTTTTGTAGCGCGCGTAGATCTGCTGGATGATCACGGCGATCTTGAACAGGCCGAAGACGTAGTAGTAGAGGGGATCGGCGACCTCGCGGCCCGAGCGCTCGCGGTAGCGCTCGACCAGCTCGCGGCGGGTCATCGAGCCCTCGAGGAAGGTCGGGCCAAAGGCGAGCATCTTGGCGCGCGGGTCGTCGTCGGCCTCGACCCAGTAGCCCAAGGTGGTGCCGAGGTCCATCAGCGGGTCGCCGAGCGTGCACATCTCCCAGTCGAGGACGCCAATGATGCGCGTAGGGTCCTCGGGGTCGAGCACGACGTTGTCGAACTTGTAGTCGTTGTGGATGAGCGTCGCGTCGACCTCGGCCGGGATGCGATCGGCGAGCCACTTCGCCGCCGCCTCGATGCCGGCGTGTTCGTCGGTCTGGGCCTTGGCGTAGCGCTTGGTCCAGCCCTCGACTTGGCGTTGGACGTAGCCCTCCGGGCGCCCGAGATCGGCGAGTCCGGCCGCCGCGTAGTCGATGGCGTGCAGCTCGGCCAGGCCATCGATCAAGGACTGCGAGAGCGCGCGGGCCTGCGCCGGGTCGAGGCGCATGCCCTTGGGGAGTTGGCGCCGCAAGATGATGCCGTGCAGGCGGCGCATTACGTAAAAGGGCGCGCCGAGGATGCCTTCGTCTTCGCAGTAGGCGATGGGGGCGGGGGCCTTGGGCCACGCCGGCGCGAGCTTCGACAAGACCCGGTACTCGCGGTGCATGTCGTGGCCGCTTTTGATCTGATTGCCGAAGGGGGGGCGGCGCAAGACGAGGTCTTCGTCGCCGAGGCGCAGCAGATAGGTGAGGTTGGAGTAGCCGGCGCGAAACTGGGCGAGCTCGAGCGAGGCCTCGCCTTGCGCGGCCAATGCCGGCTGGGCACGCAGCCACGCGCCGAGGGCCTCGAGGTCGAGCTCTTCGCCTTCGCGGACCTCGCCGGCCCGGTCGAGATTCGACGCGCTCATCGCTCACCTCCGCGACCACCGTTTCGGGGCTCGCCGGGGCGGCCGAGTCCAAAGGCCTGCAGACGTTTGCGGGCGACCACCGACTTGTGGACCTCGTCGGGTCCGTCGTAGATGCGGGCGCCGCGTTCGTGGCGGTAGAAAAAGGAGAGCACGGTGTCGTCGCTGATGCCCAAGGCGCCGTGGGTCTGGATGGCGCGGTCGAGCACACGCATCAGCACGTCGGCCACGTGAAACTTGATGGCCGAGATGTCGACGCGGGCGTCGGCCGCCCCGACCTTTTCGATGCGCCAGGCCGTCTGCAGGACGAGCAGGCGCGCGGCCTGAATCTCGGCGTGGGATTCGGCGATCCAGTTTTGGATGGTCTGCTTGTGGCCCAGGTACTTGCCCGGCGAGAGCTCTCGGTTGGCGGCGCGCTCGCACATCATCTCGAGCGCGCGGTCGCAGATCCCCAGCCAGCGCATGCAGTGGTGGATGCGGCCGGGGCCGAGGCGGGCCTGGGCGATGAAGAAACCGCCGCCGGGAAACCCGAGCATGGCGTCGGCCGGCACGCGACAGCCCCGGTAGCGCAGCTCGGCGTGGCTGGCCCAGCCGCTGCCCGGCTCGCCCATCACCGAGATGTTGCGGACGAACTCCAAGCCTGGGTCGTCCATCGGCACGATGAACATGCTGGCGCGCTTGTAGGTCGAGGCGTCGGGATCGGTGACGGCCATGACGATGGCGAAGGCCGCCCCGTCGGCGCCGGTGGTGAACCACTTGTGACCATCGATGACCCAGTGCTCGCCATCGAGGCGGGCCGTCGTCGACATCCACACCGGGTTGGATCCGGCGTGCTCGGGCTCGGTCATCGAAAAGCAGCTACGGATCTCGCCGGCGAGCAGGGGCTCGAGCCAGCGCTCTTTTTGGGCGCGCGAGCCGTACTCGAGGAGCACCTCCATGTTGCCGGCGTCGGGGGCTTGGCAGTTCAGCGCATAGTGACCGATCGGGCTGCGGCCGAGGACCTCGCTGACCAGGCCATGGGCGACGAGGCCGAGGCCCATGCCGCCGTGCTTGGCGGGGAGCTGCGGCAGCCAAAGACCGGCCGACTTGGCCTTGGCGCGCAGCTCGGCCAGCTCGGCGGCCGCGCCGTCGAAGCCCTCGCGGGCGACGACCCGCTCGACGGGCTCGACCTCTTCGCGCACGAAGGCGCGCAGCTGCTCGAGGAGTTTGGAGAGTTCGGGTTGGATGTCGAAGTCCACGGGGAGCTCGGTTTCAGCGAAAGGTCACCTGGGTGGGGTCGAGGTGATCGACTTGGTTGAAGGCGTCGAGGGTGAGTCGGTGACCCGAAAAGACGAAGTGAGAGATCGACGCGTTGCGCTGGCGCCAGGCCGTCGAGAACGCGCGATGGGCTGGCGAGGAGGTCGCGCGCAACAAGAGCGCGGCCGTGGGCCCGACCGAGGTCACCAACAAGATCCGTTGCTTGCGCGGGCCTTCGGCGGCCTGCTCGAGCAGGGACTGGGTCGCCGAGTCGACGCGGGCTTTGAAGGCGGCCCAGCTCTCGACCCCCGCCGCGAGGACCTCGTCCGCGAGCCAGCGCTCCATGATCGCTTCGAAGAGCCGCTGCCAGCTGGCGGAGCGTGCCTTGGGGTCTTCGGTCTCTCGCGCATCGCGGGCCAAGTCGGTGATGCGCGCGTCTTTGCCCTCGAGATCGGGGAGGCTCTTGGCCACCAGCGCGAAGGCGTCGTGCTCGTCGAAGAGCGGCAAGACCTCGGGCTCGGGCCAGTCGAGCGAGGACTGACTCGCCTCGCTCGCGGCCGCGTAGGCGTGCCGAAAGGTGTCGCGGTGGCGCTTGGCCGGCCCCGTCACCACGCGCGAGAACTGCTCGCCACGCGCCGCCCACCAGCGCCCGAGGCAGCGGGCTTGTTCGATGCCGTGCTCGCTGAGCTCGTCGTAGTCCCGCGAGAACAAGGAGGCTTGCGCGTGTCGGACGACGACGAGGGTGCCCACGCCGGGCAGCCTATCGCGCGGGCGAAGGGCGTGGAAAGGCTCGCGGCGCGCGCCCGTCAATCGGCGTAAGCTTCGCGCCTCTCATGTCGACGCCGCTTCGGTCCCCGATCCGTCTCACGCAGACCGCCAAGCGAGCGGGCTGCGCGGCCAAGCAGCCCCCCGGGACCTTGTTGCCCTTGCTGGCGGGCCTGCCACCCCTGCGTGACCCGGCCGTGATGATCGGCAACCAAAGCGCGGACGATGCCGCGGTCTATCGGCTGGACGACGAGCGCGCGCTGGTCCTGACCACCGATTTTTTTACGCCCATCGTCGACGACGCCTACGACTTCGGGGCTGTCGCTGCGGCCAACGCCCTGAGCGATGTCTACGCGATGGGCGGGCGGCCACTCACCGCCTTGAACCTCGTCGGCTTCCCAGCCGAGCTGCCCCTCGAGCTGCTCGCCGAGATCTTGCGCGGAGGCGCGGACAAGGCGGCCGAGGCCGGCATCGATCTGGTCGGCGGTCACACCATCAAGTCCGAGGAGCCGATCTACGGTCTGGCCGTGACGGGCGAAGTCCACCCGGCGCGCGTGGTCAGCAACGCCGGCGGCAAGCCGGGCGACGCGTTGCTGCTCACCAAGTTCATCGGGGTCGGCATCATCTCGACGGCGGCCAAGCGTGACCAAGACCGCCTCGGCGCGATCGGAGCGGCCATCGCCTCGATGGGGACGCTCAACCGCGGGGCGGCCGAGGCGATGCAAGCGGTCGGCGTCCACGCGGCGACGGACGTCACCGGCTTTGGCCTGCTGGGGCACCTGCGCAACGTGGCCGCCGCCTCCGGAGTCTCGGCGCGGGTCGAAGCCGCCGCCGTACCCGTCTTCGAGGCGGCCCGCCGCTACGCGCACGAGGGCATCGTCCCGGGGGGCAGCCACGCGAACCACGACTTCTTGCGGGCCTGGGTCGACTGGCCCGAAGACCTGGCCATGGCCGAACAGCTGCTCTTGGCGGACGCGCAGACCTCGGGCGGTCTGCTGATCGCGGTGCCGCCCGAGCGTCTCGAGGAGCTACGCGCGGCGTTGATCGAGGCCGGCTGCCCGGTCGCGGCCCGCGTGGGCGAGCTCGTCGCGGGCGAAGCCGGCCGTATTCAGGTCGTCTGAGTCGGGGAAACGTAGGGCTCAGCGTTCGCGCGCAGGGCTCAGCGTTCGCGCGCGATGCTCAGCGGCTCGCCGCCGGGCAGTCCGCTGACCGAGTCGATGCGGGGGGCGCCCGCGTCGCCCTCACCTTGGTGGCCGCTTTTTTCGGCCAAGGTGCTCTCGAGGGCGAAGACCAGCTCGCGCTCTTGGGCCAACTCGGCGTCGTGGTTGCGCCGGTACTTGGTGGCCAGGGCGCGGATGATCTGAAAGGCGCCTTCTTGGTCGTTGTCGCGGTTGTGCAGCTCGCTGGCGCGGGTCATGGCCGTCGCCTGGTCGACGAGCAAGATGCCGCGCGAGAGGCCCGGCGAGACGGCGCTCAGGCTGCTGAGCTGAAAGCTCGCCTGGTCGCTCTCGCGTTTTTGCGCGCGGCTGGTGTAGCTCACGCTGGCCTGGCCGACTTCGCTCCCGTCGGCCAGCGAAGCTCGGGGCAGGTGCGCTGCGTCGGCCGGAGAGAAGGCTACGTAGATGGCGCCCTTTTTCTTCGATGCGAAGAGGGTCTCGATGCCGATCTCGATGGCGCCGCCGCCTTTCCACTCGAGCATGTCGCCGGGGATCCCGTAGACGCCCGCGATCTTCATCCCCTTGGAGGGCGTCACGGTCAGCGACATGTCGTAGGCGAGCTCGGTGACCATGGTGTCGAACTCGTCTTCGAAGGTGGAGAGCATGTCGCTCACGTTGGGGAAAAAGAAGAGGTTGCCGCCCCGGACGCTCGAGACCGAGGTGGCGAGCTCGGCCCCAAAGTGGGTGGAGACGCCGATGGTCGTCAGGCCGATACCCGCCTTGGAGGCCTTGCGGGCCATCCCCATGAAGCTCTTGGCGTCGGTCGCCCCCACGTTGGGGCGCTCGTCGGTGAAGAGCATCACGCGGGTGTTACCGGCGAAGCGACGCCCGGACTCGCGCGCGATGTCGAAGCCGAGGCGTAGGCCCTCCTCCATCGCGGTGGATCCTCCGGACTGGATCTGCGCGATGCCGGCCTGGATCGCTCGCTTGTCGCGGATCTGGGTAGGGGAGAGCACGACATGGGCCTGCGAGTCGTACAAGACGATGCCGAGCTGGTCTTTGGGGCCGAGCTGATCGATGACCGCGAGCAAGCTCTCGCGCACCAAGCGGTGCGGTTCGCCGCTCATCGAGCCCGAGGTGTCGACGACCGCGATCAAGTTCAGGGGCTCCCGCTCGAAGTCCTCGGCCTTGATGCCTGAGCTGAAGCCGAGCTGCGCCAGGTAGCGGACCTCGGGCTGGGCGAGCAAGCTCGTGCGGGTGGCCTCACCCTCGACGCAGATCATTTGCCCGCAGCTCGACTGGTTGCGCATGGGCAGGTCGTGCTCCGAGAAGAGCCCCTCGGGGGTGAAGGTCTTGGCGTGAGGAATTTCGCCGGCCAGGATGCGGTCGCGCGCATAGCTGATGTCCTGCGCGCCGCCGGGGGTCGCCCCCATCATCTCGCCGGCCGAAAAGGCGTCCGAAAATTCGTACATGCGCATCTTCGGGGCCGGAGCCGCGTCGACCATCGGCTCGTCCTCCTCTTCGGGAGGTGCAGCCCACGAGGAAGGGGCCGCCATGGTCAGCGTGACCAGGCCGGCCAAGGCGGCCCCGATGCGCTTCGGTCGTCGCGGTCGCAGGTGCGTGGAGGAAAGGTCGGAGTCGGGAGAAAGGGACCGATGTCGCACGGGCCGCCCCAACGCGCCTGGCGCCGGGTCGATCTACGGCGAAGTTGATCGCCAGCTCGCACCGGCCGAGGCTGTGACTCAGTGCACCGGCTCGGGCCGCGAGCGAGCCTCGCCCATGGCATCGAGGCTGGCTCGGGCCGCCCGCAGGGACTCGAGCACCCGCGCCATCGACTGGGCCCACTCCATGTGGGCGAGCTCCGACTCACCGGCCCGGCTCACCTCGTCGGCGAGGCGCTCCCAGGCCACGCACACCCCGTCGAGGAGATCGTCGACCCGCACGAGGTCGTCGCGTCGGGCCCTTCGGGTGCTCTCGGTGGCATCGCTTCGCTGCGGCATCGTGGGGGGATTCGTCGCCGAGCGCGCCATGGATGCAGGGCACTGCGCTTTTTTTTTTCGAAGCTCTTTTTTGGGCCGCGCCTGCATCCAAAGGGGCCGCCCCTACGAAAGCATGAAGGAGACGCCCCCCGCGTCGGACGATGAACTTAACGGTCGAAATCCCGCCCCCCGGGCCCGGCCCGGCCCGCAGCTGGCGGTACGACCCAAAATGGGCTTTGAACTCGCCTTTCGCCTCACTACGCTTGCGTCGCTTCGTGCCTGCCTCGCCCGCCTCGCCTGACTCCCCGCTGCTCGTGCGCATCGCGCGCAACGATCTCAGCGCGGTGCAGCCCTGCCTCGAGCAGCACGGACCTTTGGTGTGGTCGCTGGCCCGCCGCATGACCTCGAACTCGGCCGACGCCGAGGACGCGGTGCAAGACATCTTTGCCTCGGTGTGGCGAAGCGCGGGTCGCTTCGATCCGACACGCGCGTCGGAGACGGCCTTCGTGGCGATGATCGCTCGGCGTCGCTTGATCGATCGCATTCGCGCCAGCCGCCGCGAACGCGAGGGGCGCAGCTTCGAAGTTCAGCTCGATGCGCTCCCCACTTTGGGCGCGAGCGCCGAGACCTGCGTCGAGGCTCGCCGCGCAGCTCAGCTCTTGGAGAGTCTCCCCGAGGAGCGCCGTCGAGTGCTCCGCCTCGCGCTGATCGAAGGACTGACCCACGCGCAGATCGCCGAGCGCCTCGAGATGCCGCTGGGAACGGTGAAGTCACATGCGCGACGCGGCCTGGCTGCCTTGCGCGAGGCCCTGGCCGAGTCCAATTCGCGGGTCGACACGGAGGTGGAAGGATGAGCATCGACGAACGCCGACTCGAGTTGATGGTCGACCAGCTCGATCGCCCACTCGAAAGCGAGGAGCGCCGCGAGCTCGTCCGTGCACTGAGCGAAGAGGACAGCTGGCATCCCGACGAGATCGAGCTCGCCGCCACGGCCGCGATGCTCGCGGAGCTCGAGGCGGAGGGCGCGTCCTTCGAGGCGATGCCGGCGAGCTTGTCCGCCAAGCTCGCCGCCGCCGCGGCCGAAGTGCTGCTCGAGCCGGCGGCCGTCACTGCGCCGCGACCCCTCGAGCCCATCCCGCCCGCGCCGCGGCCCCAAAGGGCGCCGACCTCGGGCAAGGGAGAGCCCACGAAGAGCTCCATGGCGTGGATCGGGTGGGCCGCCGCGGCGGCGCTGGCTTTGGCCTGGCTGTGGAGCTCGACGCGCAGCCCGAGCCCCGCGCCGAGTTCCGCGCCCGAGACGAGTTTGGCCGCAGCCAGCGGCGCAGCCTGTCCGGCCTGTCCGGAGCCCGAGCCGCCGCCGCCTCTACCGACGCCGAGCGAACGACGCGAAGAGCTGCTCGATGCACCCGAGGCCCTTCGCTTGGCGTGGACCAAAACCGAAGACCCGATGGCGGGCCAGGCGAGCGGGGATGTGGTCTGGGACGACGCCCGCCAAGAGGGCTACATGCGCTTCGTGGATCTGCCCGTCAACGATCCCAAGCAGGCGCAGTACCAGCTTTGGATCTTCGACGAAGGCCGCAGCGACGCGACGCCGGTGGACGGCGGGGTCTTCGACGTGAGCGCAGCCGGCGAGGTGATCGTCCCCATCGACGCGAAGGTGCCCGTCGACAAGGCCGTGATGTTCGCCGTGACCGTCGAGCGACCCGGCGGCGTCGTCGTCAGCGAGCGCGAGCACATCGTGACGCTGGCGAAGTTGGGGTAGGCGCGTCGCTCAGCCTCCGTAGCCCGAGATGAAGCCCTGGCCCAGCGCCCCTGGGACGCGACGCCGTCTGCGTCCTCGTGCGCTAAGGGTGAAGGTGCCGGCCCGGCCGCTCGACCTTGGGCAGTTGGCCTTGGTCCGAGACGCATTGCTGGTAGACGCAGGCTTGGTCGGG
Organism: Polyangia bacterium; assembly: GCA_030431075.1. GTDB lineage: Bacteria > Myxococcota_A > Polyangia > Nannocystales > Nannocystaceae > JAUIJR01. The sequence goes on from JAUIJR010000001.1 coordinate 12,776, forward strand.
TGGGCACTGCGTGTCGTCGCTGCACGCGGGGCGGGCGAAGGTCGCGGTGAGGCCCGCGGTGTCGGGCGAGACGCAGTCGAGCACCGTCGGCGTCGCGTCACAGCTGAGGAACAAGACACGCTCGGGCAGGGGGCCGCCGGTCGTCGGCGCTCCCGTCTCGCCGTAGTAGCCGCCGTCGTCGAGCATGTAGAAGTTGAGGGTCGTGCCATCGAGCTCCCACTCGAGCTCGCTGTCGTACTCGCCCCCGCCATAGCAGCTGTTCTCGTAGCGATCCGTGAAGGCGCCTTGCCCGGCCGGCGCCAGGTCGAGATCGATGGCGCTGACGTAGGTGCAGACTTGGCCGTACTCGGTGTAGGTGTAGACGCGGGGGAAGTCGTAGCTCGCGCCCCCGTAGCCCTGGTTCACGAGGTTCCAGCGGCCCAAGAAGACTTCGTTGCCGCCCGTGGTGCCGGTGTCTGCGTCGGTAGAGCCGGAGCTACTCGAACTCGAGGACGCGCTCGAGCTCGCCTCGCTCGAGGTCTCCCCCTCGTCGTTGCCTCCACCCGGCCGACACGCCGCGAGGACCAGCGACGCGGCGATGGGGATCTTGCGAGACCACTCGGGGGGCGGAGGCGGCGGGGCCATGTCTAACGGTATCGCCTTTTGCTCGAGCTCGGGGGGCGAAGCGTGGCGTGTATACTCGCGGCGGCTGACCATGTCCGACACGCCGCAAGTCCGGGCCCGCTACATGGCGACCTACATGGAGATGGTGGCGGCCCTGGGGCCCGAGGTGGAACAGCGAGTGCGCGGTCGAATGGATCCGCGCTCTTTGGAGGCCATCGAGGCCGCGGGGGTCATGGCCTGGTTGCCCGCGCGCATCAACTTGGACGCCACGGCGGCGGTGGCCGAGAGCCTGGAGCCAGCCGCGGCCGACCGTTTTTTTAGGAGCCTGTATGGGGTGGTGTACGACACCTCGCTGCTCAGTGGCTTCGTTCGCAGCGTGATTCGACTGTTCGGCCGAGACCCGGGGGGCTACGCGAAGATGGTCTCGCGCGCCTACCCGCTGATCTTTCGCGGCGTGGGTCAGTGGGCGCGCGTCGATCGAGGGGAGCACTTCGCGGTGCTGCGCTTGTTCGAGCTCCCGCCCGAGTTCGCCGCGCACGAACACTGGCCCCGCTCGGTCGCCGCGTCCTTGGGCAGCATGATCGACCTGGCTCGGTGTGAGGGGGAAGGTCGCGTCGTCGAGCGCGGCGAGGACTTTGTCGTCGTCCGTCTCGAGTGGACGGAGAGTTCAGCCCTCGACGAGTCCGGGCAGAAATCTTAGGCCGAGCATCGCGCTGAAGAGCACGTCGCGCGCGACCGGTCCGGTGTCGAGGTCGAACCAAGTCCGCTCGGGCCGCGACAAGAGCATCGCCGCGACGGCTTCGCCTTCGATGTAGGCCTGTGCGATGGGGGAGGGAGCTTCGCGTCGGATGACACTGCCGAACATCGCGTACTCGCGAATGATCTCGATGCGGGCCACGACCTCGGCCGACGGTCCTTCCAACTTGCCGCTCATGTTTTCGGAGTCGCGGCCTTCGAGGCGAAAGAGGTAGGCGCCGCTCGGTGCGTCGACGCGACAGCTCGCTCCGACCAGTGCCGTGCTCCGATCCGAGACCGACGCGAGGTCGGCGTCCAGGCCCATGCGTTGCGTCGCTTCGCATTGGACGCGCAGCGACTGATCCGCGCGGCGGACTCGAAAGGTCACGCTCCCGTAACGCGCGGGCCCGGCGCTACGCTCGTCACGGCCGGCGAAAGCCGATCCCTCTTTACGTTCGAGCTCGTCGACGACGTAGGGGCCGATCTCGATGACGGGTCGTGTCCGCGTGCGCTCGATGCTCGGGTGTTGGGCCAAGCTTGGCGCCACCAGGCGTTGCGCGAACTTCGCCTCGCAAGCGAGGAGCAGGGGGCCGCCAAGGGCCAACAGCAAGCGGCGCACGGCCGCAGCCTCGGACAAGGCGAGGCCGGGCGCAACCGCGTCCGCCGCGCTTGCTTCGCGTCGCAGCGTGGGGTGATAGTGCGCCCCCGGTACCCCCATGCGCCGCGCTTTTTCGACACGCCTCGCCGCGGGCCTTTGCCTCGCGGGCATCGCCTCGCTGAGCCTTCTTGCCGCCCCCGAAGGCAGCGCGGCCGAGCCCCGCACCCGCGTGATTCTCAACGGCGTGCCCACGCCCGTCTTCTTCAACGACGGTGACAGCTTCCGCGTGCTCGGGGGTGAGTACACCGGGGCCAAAGCGCGCCTCGCCGGCTTCAACACCCTCGAGTCCTATGGCCCCGTGCACCAGTGGGGGAGCTGGACCGCGAAGGAGCTCTACGTCATCGCCAAGATGGCCACCCTCAACGGTCGCCGCGGGGTGTGGGAGTGCGAGTCCGACGGCTCGACCGACACCTACGGGCGCATGTTGGTGTGGTGTCCCGGCTTGGCCGAGGACCAGGTGCGCCAGGGGCTCGCCCACGTGATGACCATCAATGACGATCCGGGGCGCCCCGAGCTCGTCGCGGCCCAGCGCGAAGCGATCGCAGCACGCCGTGGGATCTGGGCGCACGGCGTTCCCAAGTGGGTGCTCACCTCCCTGCACTCGGCCGAAGAGGACCTCGACGGCACGGGCACCTACAACCGCTTGGTCTCCTCGGAGGATGGCCATTCGGCGAAGTGGAAGCACTCGAACAAGTACGCCGAGTGCCACCGGGCTTGCCACATGGTCTACACCGTGACGGACGCGGCCATCGAGCAGGTGGTCACGGCCCTGCGGGCAGACACGGACCCCTCGGTGCGCGATGCGATCGCCGGGCTCGACGACGCCGGCCTGCGGCTCGTCGTGCGCGAGTTCGCCGAGCAGCGCGTGGTCGACCGGGCGGTCCCCAAAGATGCACGCCAGGCCTTCAAGGAGCATCTCGAGCGCAACTACGTGGCCAAGGGCCGCTTCGGGGCGCAAGAGGCGAGCGAAGCCGCCTGCATGACCCACGTCGACTTCAACCGCCGCTTTGGCGGCGGGAAAGCCACCTGCCTCAAATGATCCGCAAGGCCCACCGGACGATGCTCGTCGGCGTGGGCTTTGGCCTGGGCCTCTTCGCCGCGTGCTACGAGCTGCCCTCGCGCCCGATCTACGGCTACGAGGTCGATGACCTCAGCTGTAGCGATGGGGTCGACAACGACAACGACGGCCTCGTCGACTGCGAGGACCCCGACTGCTTGGTGCTCTCGACCCTCTGCGGCGAGATCGTCCCCATTCCACCCATCGACGAGCCCGAGAACACCCTCTCGCGCTGCGACGACGACATCGACAACGACAACGATGGGCAGTTCGACTGCGGCGATACCGAGTGTCGGGACATGCCCGAGACCTGTTGTTTGCGGGAGAACACGAACGAGACCTGTTCCAACGGGCTCGACGACGACCAAAACGGCTTCGCCGACTGCGAGGACTTTGGGTGTCGCAGCGGCATCTTCGTGACGGTCTGCTCGGAGACCACGGCCGAGGCCTGCGTCGATGGCAAGGACAACGACGCCGACGGGGACACCGACTGCGACGACGAGGACTGCCGGGCGACGACCCCCTGCATGGAGCCCGAGGTGACCCTCGAGCAGTGCAGCGACGGGATCGACAACGACGGCAACGGCTTCGTCGATTGCCTCGATTTCTCTTGCTCGAACTCGATGAGTCAGCAGGTCGTGCAGTACTGCATGAGCTTGCCGAGCGAGGACGACCTCGAGACCTGCTCGAACGGCATCGACGACGATGGCAACGGCTTTACCGACTGCGAGGACTTCTCGTGCACGATGTCGGGAGACGCCGAGGTCACCGAGTATTGCGCGAACCGGCCGAGCGAGGACGACCTCGAGAGCTGCTCGAACAACATCGACGACGACCAAAACGGCTTCGCCGACTGCGCGGACTTCTCTTGCACGATGTCGCCCGACCCCGAGGTCGTCGACTACTGCGCCGAACGGCTCGAGAACACGCCCGAGAAGTGCAGTGACGACGTCGACAACGACGGCAACGGCTTCACCGACTGCCAGGACTTCTCGTGTCGGCAAAGCACCGACTTCGCGGTGCAGCAGATCTGCCAAGAGAGCTTGGGCCTGACGCCCGAGGAGGCCGACGAGCGCTGCTCCGACGGCGAGGACAACGACCTCGATGGATTCATCGACTGCGAAGACTGGGACTGCAGTCACGACCCTCAAGTGAGCGCCTGCGACGACGCACCGAAGGTCTGTGGTTGAGAGACCCACGGCGGTCCACGAAAGCACGCACCCATGAACGAACTCATGTCTCGGATTCGACGACTGACCGCGATCGCCTGCGCCTTGTGCGTGTGGGCATGGGCCGGGAGCGCCCTGGCCGCGGGGCCGACGGGCGGCTTGCTGCCGAACCTCTCCGGTCCGGCCGAAAGCAGCGCGCCCGCGCGGGAGACCGACTGCAGCGACGGCAAGGACAACGACGGCGACACCGTCTACGACTGCGGTGACCACGACTGCCACGACGATCCGGTCTGCCAGCCCTCGGGGAAGCGCGAGTCCTCCGACGAGCTGTGCGGGGACTGGGTCGACAACGACAAAGACGGTCACACCGACTGCGACGACCTCGACTGCGACGGCACCGACATCTGCAAGGGCTCGTGGGACAAGGCGGCGGGGCAGGTCTCGGCGAGCGGGGATGGCAGCGGGACCGACAATGGGTCGGGCAATGGGTCGGGCAATGGTCAGGTCGCGATCGGGGACGGCAGCGACGGCGGGCTCACGGGCGACGAAGCCCCCGAGGACCTCATCGGCCGGGGCCAGGACGCCGACGGTGAGCGCAACAACTACTCATGTAGCGACGGCATCGACAACGACGGCGATGGCCAGATCGACTGCGCCGACATCGGCTGTCGCCTGGACACCCAGGTGACCGTCTGCCAGCCGGGCGCGAACTTTCGCTTCTCGGTCGTCGCGCGTGCGGAGCAGTCCTACAACCTGCAGCCGGCACAAAACGAGAGCCCCTGGAACACCGAGTTCACCTCCTTGCAGCTGCGGGTGCTGGGCCAGATGCCCTTCATCCAGAACTCCTTCTTCTTGATCTCGGCCCGCGCCGAGAAAACCCCGCGCGTCACCTTCGCCACCTTCCAAGTGCCGATCCGCAAGGGGCACTACGTGAACGTGAACTCGGGTGGCGGTGGCCTCTCGCTCGAGCTCATTCGCTCGACGCACAAGCGGATGCTCGCGGACCCGGCCTTCTACGTCTACAACGCCTTCGAGCAGGGCAACGGCGCGGCGCTGGAGTTCGGCGGCCCGCTGTCGAAGAACGGCAAGTTCTGGTACCGCACCTTTGTCGCCGGCGGCTCGGGTCGCTTCGCCGGAAACATCGGCGGGACCTTCTTCCCCGACAACAACCGCAACTACACCTGGACGGTGGGTGCACAGGCGCAGGCCAACGTCATCGGTTACTACAACCGCTTCGACTCGCCCTTCTTGTTCACGAAGGTGCCGACCACGCTCACTTTCATTCTGGGTGCCAAGTACGACCAGCGCGCCCAGGAGCGCTACCCGGCCGCCAACGCCCAGGCGATCTTTCGCTGGCGTCGTCTGATCTGGATGGCCGAGTTCTACGGCAAGCGTGAGCTCAACTTCCAAAACTGGCAGTACGCCTGGAACACCCAGATCGGCGTGCTCGCGGTCCAAAAGCGCCTCTTTTTCGCCGGCGATGTCGGCATGTACCGCGCGACCGACTTTGAGCGTCTACCCGCGGACATCGGCGACGACCTTCGACGTCAGCAAGAAGAGCTGCAGTACCGCTTCGCGGCGCACGTCTATTTGTGGCGCGACGTCTTCTACGCCTCGCTCGTGTGGCGGGATCGTCGACTCGCGGGCACGCCGGCCCAGCCCGACCCCAACCTCGACGTCGACATCCAACAAGATGTCCGCGCGATGGTGACCTACCGCTGGTAGCGCCGCCGCAGGCCCAGCAAGGGGAGTAGCGCCAGGGCGCTGGCCGGGGCCGGGGCGCTGCGACAGCTGCAGCCGGTGCCCGAAGACTCGGCTTGGCCACCGGCCTCACCGCTTTCGCCCGTCTCGTTGAGCTCGCCGGTCACGGTGCTCTCGCCCCCTTCGACCAAGCGCAGGTCCACGCAGCTGTAGTAGAGGTCGTTGCCGTCGCCGTAGGGCGACTTGTCGGTCATGATCTGGGCGAGCTGCAAGGTGCAGTTCTCGCACTCGACATCCGGAAGCGTGACCTCGACGACGTAGCTGCCGCCGTCTTTGTCGGGGATGTTGTCCAACAAGACGGCGTCGCTCGTGTAGTAGTCGTAGAAGTCGGCCGGATCGACGAGGTCATCGTCGCCGTCTTCGTCGAAGGCGATCCGAAAGTAGCCGGGGTGATCGATGAACTCCTCGAACTCGATGGTGATCGTCTCGCCCGGTCCGTAGGTGTAGCGGACCTCGCCGGGGCCGCCGCCGGCCCGACCACAGGGGCCGTCTTTGATCTCGCCCATGCCGTAGCGGGTCTGGTGCGAGGTGATGTAGGCGTGGGACGCGGCGGCCATGGGCCACATGCACATGAACCCGAAGGCGAGGATCGAAGGCCATCGCACCGCGTCACGCTAGCACGCGACTGCGAGCGAGGCCCCGTCGGCCCCGGCGTGCCGCCATTGCGCCGGCCCTCGATGCCGCGAGAGGCCCCGGGGGCCGGGACCTGGGCCTGCGTCGGGCCCTCGCTTGCCCCCTCGGGCGCTCGGCTGCTAGTTCCTCTCGTCATGAGTGACGCCAGCGAGGCCGTTCTCTCCTACAAGCGCGACACCCCGAGCGGCGACTTCGACGCCATCGTGATCGGCTCGGGCCTGGGCGGGCTGACCTGCGCCGCCTTGCTCGCAAAGGCCGGGAAACGCTGTTTGGTGCTCGAGCGGCACTACGTGCTCGGGGGCTTCACGCACGTGTTCAAGCGCAAGGGTTTCGAGTGGGACGTCGGCGTCCACTACGTCGGCGAGGTGCACAAGCCGACCAGCATTCTCAAGCAGCTCTTCGACCACGTCACCGACGGCACCCTCGAGTGGGCGGACATGGGCGAGGTCTACGACCGCTTCGTCTTCGGCGAGGACATGTACCCCCTGCGCAAGGGCGTGCAGGGGTTCAAGGACTGCCTCAAAGAGAAGTTCCCCGCGGCCGAGGATCAGCAGGCCATCGACGACTACGTCGACCTCGTGTTCGAGGTGGTCAAGAGCTCGCGCAACTTCTTCGGCGAAAAGGCGCTGCCCAAGGCGGCGGCGTGGGCGGCCGGCGGGTTGATGCGACGCAGCTACCTCAAGTACGCGCGGCGCACGACCCTCGATGTGCTGCGCGAGCTGACGCGCAACGAAAAACTGATCGGCGTCTTGTGCGGGCAGTACGGCGACTACGGACTGCCACCGAGCGAGAGCAGCTTCGCCATGCACGCGACTTTGGTGAAGCACTACTTCGCCGGCGGGGCCTACCCGGTTGGCGGCTCGGGTCGCATCGCCGAGGCCATGGTGCCGCTCATCGAACAAGCGGGCGGACAGTGCTTCACCAACGCGGAGATCGACGAGGTCATCGTCAAGGCGGGCCAAGCCGTGGGTGTGCGCATGGCCGACGGCCGTGAGTTCTTCGCCCCCGACGTCATCTCCAACGCGGGCGCGCTCAACACCTACGAGCGCCTCTTGCCCGACACGGTGCGCGGCGAGATCGACAGCAAGAAGATCGTCAAGGGCCTCGAACCCTCGGCCGCCCACGTGAGCTTGTACATCGGCCTCGACAAGACTCCCGAAGAGCTGAAGCTGCCCAAAGCCAACTACTGGATCTATCCGCACTACGATCACGACAAGGCGGTGAAGGACTACCTCGCGGACGAAGAGGCGCCGCTGCCGGTCTGCTACATCTCCTTTCCGGCCGCCAAGGATCCAGACTTTCAGCGCCGACACCCCGGCAAGAGCACCATCGAGATCATCACCTTGGCGCCTTGGGACCGTTTTGCGCAGTGGGACGGCACCCGCTGGAAGAAGCGCGGCGAGGACTACGAGGCCTATAAGGCGCGCTTGTCGGAGCGTCTGCTCGAGCAGCTCTTCCGCTTCGAGCCGCAGGTGCGTGAGGCCATCGTGCACCACGAGCTGTCGACGCCGCTTTCGACCAAGCACTTCGTGAACTACACCAAAGGCGAGATCTACGGCCTCGCCCACGATCCCGAGCGCTTCGAGTCCAAGTGGCTCCGGCCGCGCACCCCGGTCCCGGGCCTGTGGATGACCGGGCAGGACATCTCGACGTGCGGGGTGGGGGGCGCGCTTTTTGCCGGCTACCTCACCGTTTCGGCCATGACCAAGCAAAACCTGGTCATGGACGTGCTCAGCGCCAAGGCCTCCTGAGGCCCGGGCGCGGCGGGCGGCTTGACCACGGCGCCTGGGCTCGCAAAGGTGCCGAGGTGAGCGAGGTGGGCCGACCGATGCAAGCGCGGGCGCGTCGCACCCGTGCGGCCTTGGTCGAGGCGGCGATGGCCGAGTTCTCCGAGCGCGGCCACGCCTCGGCGACGACCAAATCGATCGCCGAGCGAGCCGGCGTGGCGACGGGGAGCTTTTACCAGTACTTCGAAAACAAGGACGTCATCTTGCGGGAGATCGCCCGCCGGCGCTTCGAGGGGATCGTCGATCGGGCGCTGGCCATGCTGCCTTCGCCGCGCTCGGACGACCCGCCACAGCGGATCCGGGCCTCCTTGCAGGCCATCGTTGCGCTGGTGATCGCCTTGCACCGCGATGACCCGGGCCTGCACACGGTGCTCACGGAGCGGCGTCACGTCGACGAAGAACTCGATGCGATCACCACAAACTTCGAGCACGCGATCATGGATCGCATCGTCGAGTGGTTGGGGATCTGGCGGCCCGGCATCGACGGCGAGGCCACGGCCTTCGTCTTGTTCGGCATGCTCGAAGGGGCGGTGCACACCCACGTGCTCGGTCACCCGCGGGTTTCGGATCTTCGCTTCGTCGAGGCCTTGGTCGACGCCCTCGCGCGCATCGTCATTCGCTGAGGCGCGCGTGACAGTCGGGGCACAGCCAGCGCCGCGGCCCCGCGAGGTCGCTCAAGCCCAAGTAGGCCTCGTCGCCGCGTTCGAGGGTCTCGCCTCCGAGCGCGCAGCGCTCGTTGCGGTTCACGTGCAGTGACTGCCACGCGTAGATGTCCTTGAAGTCGGGGACGGTGGGCTCGGCATCGGGTTCGGGGTCGGGAGCTGGGGGCGGGGCAGCGGCGTCCTCGGCCCTCGCGGCGCTGGGGGCCGCCCGTCCGCGTGCGCCGTAGTGGGTGGCGGCACGCCGCGCGAGGCGAGTGGCATCGGTAGAGGCCTGGCGTCCGAGGCCGATGGCGTCCTGGGCGATGGCGTCCACGTTGTCGACCACGTTGCCGACGAGGTGTACGGCGTCCTCGAGCACGTGTCGGATCAGCTGCGAGACGGGCAGGCGTCTGCGCGCGGCCTCGGCCTTGAGCGCGTCGTCGAGCTCCTGGTTGACGCGGGTCTGAACGACACGGTCCTTGCGCTCGGAGGGATCCTTGCGGGCCGGCATGAACTTTTTTGTAATACAAAAGTTGACGAATTCGCAAGCAGTGAGCTCGTGTATTCCATAAGTATTTGAAAGTACATATGTATTCGTACCGTTGACTTTGTATTCGTTTGTATGACAAATGGAGAGCATGAGTTCCCCAAGCACTCCCTTCGCGTCCGAAGAGGCCCGCCTCGAGTCCTTTCGGCGCGCCCTCGACGCGATTCACGCCCGTGAGAAGGCGGCCATGGGCCAAGCCGACCTCGAGCAGATGCGGCGTCTCGACAACTTTAGCCACAGCCTCGGATGGATCGGGCGCGGCCTCATCGCCTTCACGCCCGGACCGATCGGCTTCGTCCTCGGTGTGGGCGCGCTCTTCGTCCACAAGCAGCTGCAGGCCACCGAGATCGGGCACACCGTCTTGCACGGTTGCTACGACCGCATCGTCTGCGAGCGCCAGGGGGCCGAGCACAACCTGCGCTCCGAGACCTGGACGTGGCTCGTGCCCATCGACGAGGCCAGCTGGCGCCACGAGCACAACGTCAAGCACCACCAGTACACCAACATCGTCGGCCGCGATCCGGACACCCGCTTCGGGCACGTGCGTCTGAACGCACACGTCGAGCACAAGGAGCATCACCGATTCCAACTCGTCGGAGGTCTGGTCAGCTGGCTCAGCTTCGGCTTTTGGATGAACACCCACGCCACCGGACTGACCGACGCGTGGCTGCACGAAAGCGGCGACTACGACGTCATCGACGCCGACGACCCCGAGCAGGTGCGCGGCGCCTACGGCCGCGCGTGGGGAAAGTTCCGGCGCTACTACGCCAAAGAGTTGCTCTTGTACCCGCTGATGACCGGCCCCTTCTTCTTTCGGGCTTTGCTCGGCAACGTGATCACCGAGCTGATGCGCGACCTCTACTCCGCGGCGACGATCTGGTGCGGCCACATCGGCGAAGAGACGGCCGCCTTCCCGAAGGGCACGCGCTCGGGTGGACGCGCCCGCTGGTACGAGATGCAAGTCGAAGCCACCAACAACTTCGAGGTCCCGCTCCCCATCTCCATGCTCTGCGGCGGTCTCGACAAACAGATCGAGCACCATCTCTTCCCGCGCCTGCCGCCGGCACGCCTTCGGTCCATCGCGCCCGAGGTGCGGGCCATCTGCGAGGCCCACGGGGTTCGCTACCGCAGCGCGGGTTGGGGACGCACCTTGGTCCAGGCTTTGCGTGAGGTCTTGCGCCTGCAACGGCCCGATGCCGAGCCGCGCGCCGCGTACTCGGGCCCGGGCCAGGGACGGGCTCCGGGGAGCGCGGGCACGCCTCGACCGGCGTCCGCACACGCAGCCTGAGCCGGGGCTTCGGTGGACGCGAGAGATCAGGCACGATGCGCCGGTGAACGACAGCGTCGAGCAACCCATCGCCCGCGACCTGGCCGACCAGGTCGCCATCGTCACCGGCGCCTCGCGTGGAATCGGCGAGGCCATCGCTCGCCGCTTCGCCGCCGCCGGGGCCCAGGTGGTCTTGGCCGCCCGCAAGCCGGACGCCTTGAACGCCGTCGCCGATTCCATCCGTGAGGCCGGCGGCCAAGCGCACGCCCACGTCACCCACACCGGAGACCCCAGCTCGATTCAGGCCTTGGTCGAGGCCACCGTGGAGCGCTTCGGCGGGGTCGACATCGTCGTCAACAACGCCGCCACCAACCCGCACTTTGGTCCCTTCATGAGCGCCGACGATGCGCAGTGGGACAAGACCTTCGAAGTCAACGTGAAGGGCTACTTCAACTTGGTCAAGGCGGCCCTGCCGAGCTTCGAGTCGCGAGGCGGGGGGGCCGTCATCAACGTCGCCTCGGTCGCCGGACTTCAGCCGCAGCTCGGGATGGGCGTGTACTGCTGCTCGAAGGCCGCGGTGGTGATGATGACGGAGGTGATGGCGAGTGAGCTCGCGGCCAAGGGAGTGCGCGTCAACGCGATCGCCCCCGGCTTCGTGAAGACCCGCTTTTCGGGGGTCTTGTGGCAGTCGCCCGAGCTGCTCGCCAAGATCACGAAGATGATTCCCCAAGGTCGCATGGCCGAACCCGAAGAGATCGCGGGGGCGGCACACTTTTTGGCCTCACCGGCCGGCTCGTACACCACGGGGACCATCATGCGGGTGGACGGTGGGCAGCTCTCGAGCGCCGGCGCCCTGGACTGAGCCCCGCGACCCGCGCACAGGGTGTAGACTGGCCGGCGCCGATGAGCGAGTCGCCAGGGTCATTCGAGCTGCCGAGACCGGGGGAGCGCATCGATCGCGCCTACCTGGTCGAGCGGCAACTCGGGACGGGCTCGATGGGCTCGGTCGTGCTCGCCACCGACGAGGCCCTCGACCGCAAGGTCGCGATCAAGTTCGCGCGGCCCGAGCTGCGCAGCGACGATGAGCTGCGCGCCCGCATGCGCTTCGAAGCGCAGCTCATGGCCAAAGTGCGCCACGAGAACGTCGCGGGCGTCTACTCCCTGGGAGAGCTCGACGGGGTGCCCTACTTCGTCATGGAGTTCGTCGACGGCGAGGACCTCGACTCGGTCTTGGCGAAGCTTCGCGGCAGCGTCATGAAGCGCAGCGAGGGCCTGCGCGTTCTCGATGCGATCTGCCAGGGGGTGCACGCCATCCACTCCGTCGGCGCCACGCATGGCGACATCAAGCCCTCGAACATCATGATCGAGCGCGAGACGGGGCGCGTGGTGCTCACCGACTTTGGGGCCGCGCGCCTCTTGCACGAAGAAGACCCGCAGCGTTCCCCCCGCGGAACGCCCGCGTACATCGCACCCGAGAACCTCGGCGGCGAAGGGCATCAGCTTTCGGGGGACACCCGCGCCGACGTGTACTCGATCGGTGTCCTCGCCTACGAACTTCTGACCGGGCGCTTGCCCTTCGAGGCGCCGACGGTGGTGGGGATGCTGCGGGCACACCTGCGCCAAACCCCGCCCGAGCCGACCGTGCTCAACCCCGAGCTCAGCCCGAGCCTCGACCCGGTCTTGTTGGGCGCGCTGCAAAAAAACCCGGCGAGTCGCACGGCGAGCGTCGACATCCTGCGCGAGCAGCTCATCGAGGCGGGCGCCGAGCGGGCGACGACGGGGGAGGGCCTTCGCTTCGTCGTCGCCGACGACGACCCGGTCTTCTCGACATTGGCGCGCAGCCTGATCAAGTCGGCCTACCGCGACGCCGAGATCATCACCGTCGAAGACGGCGACGCCGCCCTCGAGGCCATCTCGGCCGGCCACACGAGCGCCTTGGTCTTGGACCTCGAGATGCCCAAGCGGCGCGGCGTCGAGGTCGTGCGAGCCTTGCGCTCACGCGAGGAGACGGCCCAGACCCCGGTGGTCGTGGTGACCGGAGAGGGCGGCGCCTCGGACTGGCGCGAGCTCTCGGCGCTGGGCACCGCGGGCTTTTTGGTCAAGCCCGTGGATCTCGGCGGCCTGCTGACCTTGCTGCGCCGCCTCGTCGAGCCCGAGCGTGTCTGAGCGCGTCGCCCCGGGCCTTCGAGCTCAGGGGGCGTCGAGGGTCCACGGCGCGATGAGCTGCGCTTCGCCCTGCTCGAGGAAGATCAAGCTCAGCGGCAAGCGAGCCAAGGTCAGGTCCACGACCTTTTGCAGCGGCGCGCGCCGGGCCTCATTGCGACGCGTCCGGCCACGCTCGAGCTTTTCGCCCACGGTGCCGAGGTCTTCGAAGATGAGGGCCAAGATGCCCTCGCGCCGCGGAAAGACGCGGACCTCGACCGGGGGAAAGCGAGCGCTCTTCCCCTGGGTGCCGAGCCAGTCGAGCGCAGCGTCCAGTCCCCCGATATCGTCGACGAGGTCGATGGCCAAGGCGTCGCGCCCGGCGTAGACGTGTCCACGCCCGAGCTCGTCGACCTGCTCCACGGTCATCTCGCGGGCGTCGGCCACACGCCGACGAAAAAGGTCGTAGATGCGCTGCATGCTGGCTTCGAGGCGACGCCGCTCCTCGTCGTCGAAGGGCTTGTAGATGCTCTGTGCGCTCGCCATGCGGCCGCGCGAGATGGTGTCGACGCCGACGCCGAGTTTTTCGAGCAGGCCCGAGACGTCGAAGTGCATCGAGACGACGCCGATCGAGCCCGTGATCGTCGTGTCGAGGGCGAAGACCTGGCGGGCGCCGGCCGCGACGTAGTAGCCGCCGCTGGCGGCGACGTTGCTCATCGACACGACGATGGGAGGACTCGAGCGTGGGTCTCGCTCGAAGGCCTGGCGGGTGCGGTCGACCTCGCGGTGGATGATCTCCGAGGCCAGGGCCGATCCACCGGGCGAGTCCACGCGCAGCACGATGCCGCGGCAGGCCGGGTCTTCACGCAAGTTGCGCAGCTGCTCGGCGATGCTGTCCCCGCCGGCGAAGCTCAGGTTCAAAAAGGGCACCTGCATGCTCTTGCCGTCGGTGATGGTGCCCTCGACCAAGACGACCGCGAGGTAAGGCGCCTTGGACCAGGTCTCGCGCTCGGGGGCGAGGGGATCGAAGTCGCGTTCATCGACCCGGATCTCGAGGCGCTCCTCGATCTTGCGCAGGATCTCGTCTCGGTGCAGGACTTCGTCGACAAAGCCCATCTCGACGGCCTCTTGGGGGCCGTGGGGGGCCGCGTCGACAAAGGCCCGGACCTCGGCCAGCGTCTTTTGTCGCGCCTGGGCCACGTCGTGCACGAAGACCTCGAACTCGGCGTCCAAGAGCGCTTCGCGTTGCTCGCGATCGTAGCTCGAGCGGTCGGAGCGCGAGAACATCTCGTGCGCCGACTTGTACTCGCGGATGTGCATGGCCTCGACGCGCACGCCGAGCTTGGCCAGCAGATCTTTGAAGTACAGGCCCGTGCTCGAAAGGCCGTAGACGGCGAGCTCGCCGCCCGGATGCACGAAGACCCCCTCGGCCACACTGGCCAGGTAGTAGTCGGAGAGGTCGGCGTTCTCGAGGTAGGCGTAGATGTGCACGCCGGCGTTGCGCGCCCGGATCAGCGCGTCGCGCAGCTCCTCCATCGCGGCGAAGCCCATGCCCACTGAGCGCGCGTCGAGCAACAAGATCGCTCGGCCGCCGGCGGCCTCGGCTCGCCGCACGCGTGCGAGCAGGCGAAGCAAGCTGCGCTGGCCGGTGACTCGGCTCAGCTCGATGCGCTCGACGTCGACCGGTCGCATCCAAACGCCGCGTCCCTTGCGGCGGGTCCCGAGGTGCGCGGCCAAGCTCACCCCCGAAAGGCCCGGGTTGGGTCCGATGTGGGTGCCGACCTCGAAGCCGGTGTAGTCCCAGTCGAAGCCGAGGCTCAAGCCCGTGCGCAGGGCACGGTCGCGGGCCTCCACGGCCAAGGTCGCCTCGTCGAGACGCACCACGGGCACCTGCTCGAGCTCGGCCGCGAAGCGCAGACCCTGCCAGCGGCCGACCAAGCGACCGTGCGCAAGCAGGTCTTCTCCGCCAAAGCCGCGAAAAAAGCGGCCGTCGGCCTGGTCGACGCGCGCCCGCACACCCCCGGCGACTTCGAGCCAGCGAGTCCCGAGCGGTCGCAGCGCGAGCTCACCATCCAAGGCGAAAAAGGCCCGGGTACCGAGCGGCCGTAGATCCGCCGGACCAAAGCGTGCCGTCACCCCCAAGCTCGCCCAGTTCGTCAGGCGCAGGAGCATGCCGAGGTCGATGTCGGCTTGACGGATCCACACGCCGTTCGCCCGCAGCCCGTGCACGCCGATGCCGAGGCTGCCGCGGTCCGGGTCGCCGATGGCCACCGCGCCGCCGATCTTCACGGCGTCGGGCTGCAAGCCGAGCTCGGCGTCGAAAGTGCCGCCGTCGAAGCCGGGCCGCAGCACCTGCACGTCGAAGCCGGCGGCCACGCCGGCGATGCCCGCGCCTACGAAGGCGCCCACGCCGTCCCCGCGGCCGTAGCGATCGGGAGAGATGTAGGCCCGCAAGCCGAGGTCGATCCCGCGGATGTCGGTGAGCATGGCCGGATTCAGCTCGATGCTGGTGGCGTCGCCCTCACCGGAGATGTCGTGCATCGTTCGGTCGACGCCGTCACTGGCGGCGCGATCGATGGCGACGGGGTCTTGGGCGGCGGCGGGGGAGGCCGCGAACAGGAGGGGGAGGGCCAAGGCCCAGCGGGGCAGGGGCTTCATTGCAGTTCGCGCTCCGGAATCTCGTCGACGATGGCCAAGATGTAGCGGACGGCCACGAGGCGCAGGCTCTCATCCCAAGGGACGGTGACGCCCCGTTCCTTGGCGATGAGCACCTTCGAGCCCAGGGGCACGCCGGAGACGTTCTCGCCCAAGCTGGCCACGGCATCCTCTGCGTCGTCTTCGTCGTAGGTCACCGAGACGGGCATCGTCCGCGCGACCTCGACCACCTCGCACAAGAGGGCCTCTGCGTGCTCCTCTTTGGCGCCCTTCGGCAAAAAGAGGCCCGACTCGAGTTGGTCGGGGCTCGGCGTGACGCGGACCAGGACCCGCGGGCCGAGGGGCTGCACGTGACGCGTGAGTTTTTCGGGGCGCGAGGGCGCCTCGCCGCCATCGACGGAGTCGTCGCCCTCGAGAGCCTTCTTGGCGCGCGATTTGGCCATTGCGCGAGAGGGTAGCCAAAGCCGCGGCGCCTTGTGGGTGGACCGGCCCGGTCGCCTTGTGGCACAAGGCGGCCCCGGAGCGGGGCGCGCACCCGGTAAATCCGGTACGATGCCGTGTAAAACCTGCGTCGAAACCCTCGGCGGCTTCAAATTGCCCCGCAAATAAGCCCCTTGCCCCGAATATGATTTGCGATAAAACCCGGGAGTTCGCCCGACCATGACGAACGCAAGCCTGACCCACCTTCGCCAACTCGAGGCGGAGAGCATCCACATCATCCGCGAAGTCGTCGCCGAGTTCGAAAAGCCCGTGATGCTTTTCTCGATCGGCAAGGACTCGATGGTGATGTTGTGGCTCGCCCTCAAAGCCTTCTACCCGGGCAAGCCGCCCTTTCCGCTGCTGCACGTCGATACGACGTGGAAGTTCAAGGAGATGATCCGCTTCCGCGACGAGATCACGAAAAAGCTCGGCCTCGAGTGTTTCGTGCACACCAACCAAGAGGCGAAGAAGGCGGGGATTAACCCCTTCGACCACGGGGGTCGCTACACGGACATCATGAAGACCGACGCGCTCAAACAAGCGCTGTCGCACCACCAGTTCGACGCGGCCTTCGGCGGGGCGCGACGCGACGAGGAGCGCTCGCGGGCGAAGGAGCGTGTCTACAGCTTTCGCGATGCGAGCCACCAGTGGGACCCGAAGAACCAGCGCCCGGAGCTGTGGCGCCTGTACAACGGACGCATCGCCAAAGGCGAGAGCATCCGCGTGTTCCCGCTGTCCAACTGGACCGAGCTCGACGTGTGGCAGTACATCCACCTCGAGAACATCCCCATCGTACCGCTCTACTACGCCAAGGAGCGCCCGGTCGTGCACCGCGACGGCACCTTGATCATGGTGGACGACGAGCGCATGCGTCTCAAAGAGGGCGAGGAGCCCGAGATGCGGATGGTCCGCTTTCGTACCCTGGGCTGCTACCCGCTCACGGGCGCCATCGATTCGTCGGCGACCACCGTCCCCGAGATCGTCCACGAGATGCTCACGGCCACCACCAGTGAGCGCCAAGGTCGCGTCATCGACCGCGACGAAGAGGCGGCCATGGAGAAGAAGAAACGCGAGGGCTACTTCTGATGGCCGAGCTCAGCATGGATCAGATCCTGGCCTTTTTGGATCGTCACGAGAAAAAGGGCCTGCTTCGCTTCGTCACCATCGGCTCGGTGGACGACGGCAAGTCGACCCTCATCGGGCGCCTCTTGTACGAGTCCGGCGGGGTCTTCGACGACCAGGTCGCGGCCGTCACCAGCAAGAACGCCGAGGGCAAAGAGGAGATCAACTTCGCCAACCTCACCGACGGCCTGCAAGCCGAGCGCGAGCAGGGCATCACCATCGACGTCGCCTACCGCTACTCGAGCACCGAAAAGCGCAAGTTCATCATCGCGGACACGCCCGGGCACGTGCAGTACACGCGCAACATGGCCACGGGGGCGAGCACGGCCGACGCGGCCGTGATCTTGATCGACGCGCGCCTCGGTGTCTTGCAGCAGTCGCGGCGCCACGCCTACATCGCCAACTTGCTCGGCATCCCGCACCTGTTGGTCGCGGTGAACAAGATGGACCTCGTCGACTACGGCGAGGCCGAGTTCAACGCGATCCGCGACGAGTTCCAGAGCTTTTGCGACAAGCTCGACTTCGACGCGGTGAGCTTTTTTCCGGTCAGCGCCCTCGAGGGCGACAACATCGTCAAGCGTTCCGAGCGCACCAGCTGGTGGGATGGTCGGCCCTTGCTCGCGCACCTCGAAGAGCTCGAGGTCCGTGGGAGTGCCGAGGCGCAGCTGGTCTATCCGATCCAGCACGTCATCCGCCCCGACCTCGACTTTCGCGGCTATGCGGGCACCTTGGCCGCCGGCACGGTGCGACCGGGCGACGAGGTCAAGGTGCTCCCCTCGGGCAAGACCAGCAAGGTCGAGCGCATCGTCACCTACGATGGAGACCTCGAGCAGGCCTTCGCGCCGATGTCGGTGGTGCTCACCCTCGAAGACGAGATCGACATCTCGCGCGGTGACGTCATCACGACGGTCGAGAACGACCTGCACATCAGTCGCAAGATCGACGCGACGGTCGTGTGGATGGCGGAGCAGCGCCTCGAGCCCGGCCGCCAGTACATGATCAAGCACACCACCAACTTGGTGTCGGGTGCCTTCACCGAGGTCCACAGCCGGGTCGACATGGACACCCTCGAGGACCAGCCGGCCGAGACCCTCGCTCTCAACGACGTCGGCCACGTCACCTTGAGCCTCAACCGGCCCTTGGTGCTCGACACCTACCGCGCCAACCATGTCGCGGGCTCCTTCATCGTCATCGACCGCCTGAGCAACGTGACGGTGGGGGCGGGGATGATCCGCTCGCACGGCGAGGACTACCAAGCCGACAGCGCGACGGTCGCCCGCGGCCTCACGCCGACCGAACGTGCGGCCCGCTTCGGGCAAAAGCCCTGCGTGGTGTGGATGACCGGGCGCAGCGGCGTCGGCAAGATCGTGGTGGCCCGTGCGCTCGAGCGTCGCTTGTTCGACGCGGGGCATGCCCCCTACGTGCTCGACGCAGCGCGCACCCCCTCGATCGATCGCCACGCGCAAGGTGAGGCCTTTGGTCCCTTGGTGGAGCATGCGGCCGTGCTGCTCGAGGCCGGCTTGCTGACGGTGGTCACCTTCACCTCTCCGCGCCGCGAAGACCGGGCGAAGGCCCGCGAACTCTTGGGGGCCGACGCGCGCTTCTTGGAAGTGGCCTTCGACGCCGAGCTCGCCACCTGTCGCGCGCGTTTGCAGGCGCTGGGTCGAGACCCGGCCGAGGCCGAGCAGGCCTACGAGAGCTCGGTCGACCCCGACTTGGTCATCGACGGGGACGAGCTGAACATCGAGCGCGAGGTCGACCGACTCGTGCGCGTGCTCGAGAACGTCGGCGCGATCGGCATCTAGGCCGAGGCCGAAGCGGGTTCAATCGAGTGGCTCGGCCACCAGGCTGTGCCCGGTGGTCGAGACCACTTTGGCGCGGAGTAACTCACCGCGCTCGGCCACGCCCAGCGGCAAGAGCACCCGGTAGAAGTTGGGCGTACGTCCCATCAGCCGGTCCTTGCGCTTGGACGGGCCGATCACCAGAACCTCGACCTCTTTGCCGACCTGCGCGTCGTGGGCCTCGCGGGTGTGCTGCTCTTGCAGCGCGATGACCTCTTGGAGGCGGCGCAGCTTCGTCGCTTCGGGGATGTCGTCCTCGAGTTTCCGCGAGGCGTAGGTGATGCCGCGATCGGAGTATTTGAACATGAAGGCGAAGTCGAAACGGATCTCGCGCATCATGGCCAGGGTCTCGGCGTGGTCTTCTTCGCTCTCGCCGCAAAAGCCGACCATCAAGTCGGTGGAGATGGCGATCTCGGGCACGGCCGCCCGCAGCTTACGGACCAAGGTGAGGAACTCGTCCTTGCTGTAGCCGCGACGCATGCGCTCGAGCACCGGATCGCTACCGACCTGCAAGGGCATGTGCACGTAGGGCATGACCTTGGGCTCGGTGGCGATGGCGTCGATGACCTCGTCCGAAAAGTCGACCGGGTAGGGGGAGGTAAAGCGGATCCGCTCGATGCCCTCGATGCGCGCCACGGCTCGCAGCAGGTCGGCGAAGTTCACGTCCTCCCAGCGGTAGGAGTTCACGGTCTGCCCGAGCAAGGTGACCTCTTTGTAGCCGGCGTCGGCAAAGGCCTTGGCCTGGCGTAGAACCTCGCGCGGCGCCACGCCCCGCTCGCGCCCACGTGTGTAGGGCACGACGCAAAAGGTGCAGAACTTGTCACAGCCGCGCTGAATCGTGACGAAGCCCGAGATGCCATCGTTGCGCATGTCGGCATCGAGGCCCTCGTAGGTCTCGGCCTTGTCGAGGTGCACGTCGACGGCTCGCTCGCCGCCGCGCGCGAGGTCCACGAGCTCGGCGATGTTGCGGTAGCTGTCGGGGCCGGCGACCAAGCTCACGTGCGGGGCGGTGGTGGCCAGCTTCTCGCGCAGGTGTTCGGCCATGCAGCCCGTGATCCCGATGACCACCTCGGGGCGATCTTTTTGGAAACGGGAGAGCTGGGAGGTGCGGCCGTAGACTCGGTCCTCGGCTTTCTCGCGGACCGCACAGGTGTTGACCAAGATGACGTCGGCGTCCTCGGGGCTGCGCGTACTCGCGTAGCCGGCGCGGCGCAGCTGCCCGACGATCAGGGCCGAGTCCGCCTCGTTCATCTGGCAGCCAAAGGTCTCTACGTAGACCTTCGGCGCGTCGGCGGGCAGGGCCGTCGCGGGGGCAGATGCATCGGCGCTCGATTTACGCCGCAGTTGGACCAGGTCGGCCACGGGGCGCGAACTCTACGCGAAGGGGCCGCCGCCGGCCACGGGCCGAGGCCGGGTCCTGTCGCCAAAGCGCGTGCCGCGCGCCGAGCCTTTCGCCCGCCCGCCGGCGCGGCTATAACTCCTGCGCGGATCCGCCGCTGCATCGCCCGCGGCGACGGATCTTCAGGTGGAGCGCCCATGCGACAGCACCGAAGCATCACGATCATCTCCGGACTGGCCCTTTGCGGGCTACTGACGGCGTGTACCTCCAACTCGGCCGGCAAGACCGAGCCGCGCAAGGCCGAGGGCCTCGAGGACATCGAGCGCGACGGCAAGAAGGGCAAGAAGAAGCGCGCGAAGGTCGAGCAAGCGCCCTTGCCGCCCATCCCCAACGAGCCCGTGGCCGTCGTCAATGGCGTCGAGATCAGCAACAAGGCCTTCCGCTCGATCTACGACCTCAAGGTTCAAAAGTACGCCGACCGCGACAAGACCATGCCGCCGACGGCGGACCGTCGCTATCGGCGCTCGATCGTCGAGCGTCTGGTCTACCACGAGCTGCTGCGCCAAGAGGCCGAGAAGCTCGGCATCAGCTACGACGAGGCCAAGCTCGAAGAGCGCCTGCGCGTTCAAAAAGAGGGCGTGAGCGACTGGGAGGCGCACCTGCGTCGCCGCGGCGAGTCCGACGCCTCCTTGCGCGACATCTACATCAAAGAGCTGCTCGAGCTGGCCATCTTGGAGCACACCGGCGTGCTGGTGGTGCAGCCCAACGACCTTCAAGCCGAGTACGAGAAGTTTCGGACGAGTTTCGACAAGCCCGTCGAGCGAGTCCGCGTCTCGCACATCCTCGTGCGGATCGGGCCCGACCCCAAAGACCCGACTCGGCCCAAGGGCGCCCCGAGCGAGGCCGATCAAAAGAAGTACGAGGCCGAAGCGCTGGCCAAGGCGCAGGCCTTGGCGGAGCAAGCCCGCGCGCCGGGAGCCGACTTCGCCAAGATCGCCGAGACCTCCTCCGACGGTCCCAGTGCGCGCAAGGGCGGCGACCTCAACATCGTGCAGCCCGACCGCATGCCGAAGGAGTTTTCGGACGTCGCCTTCTCGATCCCGATCGGGCAGGTCAGCGACCCGGTCAAGACCAAGTTCGGCTACCACGTCATCAAGGTGGCGGCGAAGTATCCCGCGGGCCTGCTTCCGCTCGCAGCCGTCGAAGACCAGCTGCGAGAGCGCCTGGATCTGACCAAGCTGCGCGACGGTCGACAAAAGCTGCGCGAGCGGCTGATGGCCGAAGGCAAGATCGTCGACAACATGGACAAGTGGCTCGGGCCTGAACCCAACCGGCCGCAGCCGCCGCGGGGTCATGGTGGCCATGGAGACCAGAAGGCGAAAGGGCCCAAGGCGGGCAAGAAGCCCGGCAAAGGTAGAGAGGCGCAGCCAGATCCGCAGCCGACCGGCGCGTCAGCCGATCCGGCGACGCTGGGGCGTCAGCCCGAAAAGAAGCCCGAGGGCGCCAAGCCGGCGGGCAAGACAAACCCGGAGACGGGTGAGAAACAGCCCATCCCGCAGTAGCGGCACCGGGCTGACCGAAGGGGCGCTCCGAAGGGGGCGCCCTTTTCGTTACGCGAACTCCACAGCGGCCCTCGCCCCACTCAGGGGACGAGGTCGATGCACACGAAGATGTGGCACCAGCCCGAGCAGCAGTTGGGGTTGACCCCCGGCTCGGTGCAAAAGCCCTCGTTGGGCGTGCAGCTCGTGTTCTGACACCCCGACAGGTTCAAGGTGCAGTCGCTGTTGCAGCTGATGGTGCCCGTGTCGAAGCCGTTGTTCTGGCAGGTGTTGCCGTTGAGCAGGCTTCCATCGCAGGCCTCGCCCGCGTCGAGCTGACTGTTGCCGCAGGTGGGGAAGGGTATGCAGCCGGCGTCACTCACCGACTGGCAGCCGGCCAGGCACAGCAGATCGCCGCCCATGTAGCCGCGAGCCACACAGCTGTCCGTGCCGAAGTCCGTGCCGTCGCAAAGCTCGAGGGTCTCGCGGTTGCCGTTGCCGCAGCTGAAGCAACCCGCGGTCGAGACTTCGCAGCTCGAGTTACAGGCGAGGTCTCCGTCGGGAAGGCTGTTGCCGGTCTGGTTTCCGCAGTTCGAGGCGCCGAAGTCGTCGCCGTCGCACTGCTCGCCCGTCTCGCGGACGCCGTTGGGGCAGACGGCCGCGCCATCGCCATCGCCATCGCCGTCGCCATCACCATCGCCATCGCCATCACCATCGCCATCGCCATCGCCATCGCCATCGCCGTCACCATCGCCATCGCCATCGCCGTCGCCGTCGCCATCGCCATCGCCGTCACCATCGCCATCGCCATCGCCGTCGCCGTCGCCATCCCCGTCGCCATCGCCGTCGCCATCGCCATCACCATCACCGTCGCCATCGCCATCGCCATCACCATCACCCGTCGCGTTGGTCTCCGAGCTCTCGCCTTCGGTGTCGGAGTCGCTTTGACCCTCGTCCCCGGTGGTCTCCGAGTCCTCGTCTTCGCCCAAGCTGGTGCTGCTCGGACCAAAGGTGTTCTGACTCGCGGAGTCCCCGACGTTTCCTCCCCCGGCGCAGCCGCAAAGCAACGCGGCCAACGCAAACAAGCTACGACGCATGGCCGAAGCTTAGTCGATATTGCCCTCGGGGGAAGGTGAGCTGACTCGCTAACGCGCCGGACCTAGGGCAGGTCATCGGCGTTCAGCACAAAGGTGTAGTCGGCCCGGACGGCGGTGAGCTCGGCGGCTTCCCATCGCGCATCGTCGATCTCGTCCAGCTCGAGTCGGACCTCGCTTTCACCGCTCACGCGAAAGGTAAGCGAGGTCAGTATCTCTGAGGGCAGCAACACCTCGCCGGCGAGCTCTTTGACCAGCAAAGTGCTCTCGCCCGAGGGTAGGGGAACACTTCCGTCTTCCGCGACGCCCTCGCCCGTGACGGTCCAGCTCACGGTGAGCGCTTCGCCACTTTGGTTGTCCACGAACAGCTCCGTCAGCAGCGCGCTCCCGCCAAAGGAGGGGCTTTGGCAGCTCCAGCTGGGGGCGAAGGCGAGCGCGCCGAGCACGAACGCGAGGCGAGGGGGCAGTGCGCGGGCCATGGGCCCCCATGATCGCGCATCCGCGACCCCTCGCAAGGGGCTGCGCCGAGCGTGTTTGACCGGCGCCGAAGCGGCGTGTAACTCCCTCGCATGCGCCGACTCGCGCCCTGGGGACTCGTGTTCGCCCTGTGCGCGAGCGCGTGTCGCGGGGACGAGGGCCCGCCGCCGTCGAGCGCACAGGTCCCGAACGCGGGACAGATCCGGATCTCGGTCGCGTCCGCGCAGGCGAGCATGGGGCAGATCGAGTTCGCCGCCGCCTCGGTGGGTGTCGTCGATGCCTGGCAGGACGCGGACTTGCGCGCGGAAGTCGGCGGTCGAGTTCGCGCGGTCGAGGTCGATAACGGCGACCGCGTCGAGGTCGGCGAGCTGCTCGTTCGCATCGACGTCTCACGGCAAGCGGCCGCCGCCGCCGCCGCCCGCGCCCAGGTCGAGGGGCTCGAAGAGGACTTGGACTTCGCGCGCAGCGAAGCCGAGCGCAAGCAACGGCTGCTCGAGCGTGGCTCGGTCGCCCCGGTGACTCTCGATGCTGCGCAGCATGGCGTGACCAAGGCCGAGTCGGGGTTGGCGGCTGCGCGCGCGCAGCTCAGCTCGGCGCGTCGGCAGGTCGCCGATGGCCGAATCGAGGCGCCCATCGCCGGGATCGTCACGCAACGCATGGTCGATCCCGGCGACACCGCGGTGCCCGGAGCGCCCTTGCTTCAGATCGTCGACCTCTCGCGCTTGCGGGTGCGCGTCGGCGTCTCGGGACCCGAGCTCTCGGGGCTGACCTTGGGCAGCCAAGCCGAGGTGCGCATCGAAGATCTCGGCGGCCTCGCGCTCGAAGCGGAGGTCGTCAGCATCGCCCCGGCCGCCAATCCACGCACGGGCTTGTTCGACGTCGAGCTTCATGCCGAAAACCCGGGTGCACAGGTGCGCGCGGGAATGGTGGCGAGCGTTCGCCTGCAAAGTGCACAACGTGAGCCGCGGGTCTTGGTCCCGCGTGAGGCGGTGACCCGCCGCGGCGGGCAGACCGTCGTCTTCCAGATCGTCGAAGAAGTCGTGCACATTCGGCCGGTTCGCTTGGGGGCTTCCGGGCGCGATCGCATCGAGATCCTCGAGGGCCTCGAGGAGGGCGCCGAGGTGGCGACTTCGGCGCTGCACGCCTTGGCCGAAGGGGTGGAGGTCGAGCGCATGCCCGCCACTGCCGACACCCCACACCCCGTCGAGGCGCCCTGAGCCATGGTGCGCTTCTTTTTGGAGCGACACCTGCTCGTTCACGTGATCACCGTGGTGGTGCTCGCGCTCGGCTTGTTCATCATGTCGAACTCGCAGCGCGAGGGCTTTCCGGGGGTGACGCTGAACCAGGTCGTCATTACGGCCGTCATGCCGGGCGCCTCGCCCGAGGACGTCGAAGCCAAGCTCGTCGGGCCCATCGAAGAGGCCGTCGCCGAAGTCGACGGGGTCGAGAGCTACTTCTCGGTCGCGCGGGAGTCGATGGGGGTCATCACCGTCGATCTGCACGGGGACTTTGGCGCCGCGCAGGTCAAAGAGGCCGAGGACGACCTGCAAAAGGCCCTCGACGCGATTACCGATCTACCGAGCGACCTCGAGACGCCGCCCGTGATCAGCCGCTTCGATCCGGCGAAGATGCCGGTCCTCGAGATCGCGGTCACCGGGCCTTGGTCGGGGTTGAGGGCGGTGGCCGAGGAGGTCGAGGCCCGCATGCGGCGACTTCCCGGTGTGTCGCGGGTCGAGATCATCGGCATCGGTGAGCGCGAGCTCCACGTCTTGGTCGATCCGCGTCGTGCCCACCGCAAGGGCGTCACCCTCGACGAAGTCATGGCCGCCATCGCGCGGCGCAACGTGGCGAGCACGGGGGGCAAGCTCACCGTGCATCCCGAGCAGCGCCAGGTGGTGGTGTCGGGCGAGTACCGCAGCGCGGCCGAGATCGCCGACACCCTCTTGCGCTTCGATGCGGCCGGCGGCGGTGGCCTTCGCGTCTCCGACGTCGCCGAGGTCGTCGAGGCCGAAGAGGAGACCGGCTTGCGCGCGCATGCCGATGGGCAGCGGATGATCAGCGTGCTCGTCTCCAAGCGTGCCAGCGCCGACATCCTCGACGTGGTCGACGCAATCCGGGCGGACATCGAGGGGCAGCCCTTCCCCGAGGGCTACAGCTACTCGCTGTACAACGATCAGTCCCGCCTGGCGCGCAACCGCCTGTCGGTCGTGTACTCGAACGGGCTCGGCGGCGTGGTCCTGGTGCTCTTGGTGCTGCTCGTCTTTTTGAGCGTGCGGGTCGCCTTTTGGGTCGCCTTTGGCTTGCCCTTTTGCATCTTGGGCGTGCTCGCGTTGCTCCCCGGTGTCGGCGTGACCATCAACATGGTCTCGATGGCCGGATTCGTTTTGGTCATCGGCATCGTGGTCGACGACGCCATCGTCGTGGCCGAGCGCATCGCCTACTGGCAAGAGAAGGGGGAGTCCGCGATCGAAGCGGCGGTACGGGGCACCAAGGAGATGGCCATCCCGGTGGTCGGCAGCTCCCTGACGACGGTCTTGGCCTTCTCGCCGATGTTCATGATCGGGGGCATCCCGGGCAAGTTCGCCTGGGCCATCCCGACGATCGTGATCTTGACCCTCATCGTCTCCTTGTTCGAGTGCTTTTTCATCTTGCCCTCGCACATGGCGGGCAATGGCAAGGTCCGCAGTCGACCCAAGGCCGCGTGGTTGCAGCGCATGGAGGCCGGCTACGCGCGGCTGTTGACGCGCCTTTTGCCTCACGGCGGGAAGATCGGCGTGGCCTTTTTCGCCTTGTTCGTCTTTTCGAGTCACCACGCGGTGACCTCGATGCCGGTGCAGCTCTTCCCGCAAGACGACGCCGACGCCTTGTACGTCAAGGTTCGTGCCCCGCTCGGGCGCCCGGTCGAGTTTAGCGAGGCGGCCGCACGCGCCATCGAGGCCCAACTGCCCGCCTTGATCGGCGAAGACCTCGAGGGCGTCACGGCGCGAATCGGACACCAAGAGCCCGAGAAGCTCGCCTTGAACCGCGGCTCTTCCGAACACGAGGGACTCGTCACCGCCTACCTCGAAAACGAGCGTCGCTGGTCGGCGCATGCCTGGATCTCCCGGCTACGCGAGGATTTGGTGGTGCCCGAAGGCGTCGAGGTCGTGCTCGAGGCCAAGCGGATCGGGCCGCCCTTGGGCAAGCCGGTGACGGTGCACATCGCCTCGCAAGACGATCGGGCCCGCGTCTCGGCCGCCAACGAGGTGCTCGCCTATCTCTCGGGGATCGAGGCGGTCGAAGGCCTCGAGAGCGACGAGCGGCCCGGGATCACGCAGGTCGACCTGCGCTTGGACTACGAGCGCCTGGCCCTCAAGCGCGTGCCGGTGGAGACGGTCACGCGTACGGTCCAAGCGGCCTTCTTTGGGCTGCCGATCTCGGAGATCGGTGCGGGCCCTCGGGAGCGCAAGGTACGGGTGCGCTTCGATCGGGGGGCGCGCTCCGAGCTCGAGTCGCTCTTGTCGATGCCGGTGGCCGGCATCGATGGGCAGTTGCACTCTCTACGCGACGTCGTGAACCCGGTCGAGGTGCCCGCCCTCGCCGAGATTCACCACCGCGAAGGCATCCGCACCTTGACGGTCAGCTCGCAGCTCGCCGCCGGCAGCGGGGAGACGGCGACCTCGATGGCCAAGCGCCTCCAAGCCGAGCTGCTCCCGCGCTTCGAAGGGCGCGGCGGTGACCTGCGCGTCTACATCGGCGGCGAGGCGACCAAGAGCGCCGAGACGATCGGCGACATGCCGGCCGTGCTCGGCATGGCGGTCGCCGGCATCGTGATGGTGGTGTGGCTCTTGACCGGCTCGGTGCTCCAGGCCCTGTTCGTGATCAGCGCCATCCCCCTGGGCTTTGTCGGCGTGGTCTGGGCCTACGAAGCCCACCAGATCCCCATCTCGATGTTCGCCCTGCTCGGCGTCACCGGGCTCGCGGGGGTCGTCGTCAATGACTCCATCGTCATGGTGACCAGCCTCAACAAGACGGCCTTGGCGGCGCGGGACGTGCCGGAACTCATCGCCGAGGTCTCGAGTGGCGCGGCCGAACGCCTGCGCCCCGTGCTCTTGACCACCTTGACCACCGTCGCGGGGGTCATGCCCACCGCCTACGGACTCGGCGGACGCGATGCCCTGCTCTCGCCCATGTCCGTCGCTTTGGGCTACGGCCTGATCTTTGGCACCACCATCACCTTGTTTTTGGTGCCCTCGCTTTACGTGGTGCGCCGGCGCATCGAGATGCGCGTGGCCCGGTGGTTCCGCCGAGCGCCCACGCCTCAGGCCGGGGAGCACGACGAAGCTCAGTTTGTCTCGAACACGAAGGGATAGCGCACCCACACCGGGCCGAGGTGCGGGCGCGGAAAGTCCCAGCGCATCATGGCCCGGGCGAGGCAGTCGTTCATGCGGGCGGGGAGCTCGCTTTGTTCGACCTCGAACTCGCTCGCTTTGCCTTCGTCCGAGATGCGAAAGCGAAAGAGGGTGCGCCCCCGAAGCTCGGGTTGCTCGCGCAACGCAAGGTTGTAGCACCAGCGCAGTTCGTCGAGGTGCGCCTCCACGGTCGCTTGGATTTCGTCACCGGCCAGACCGCTGGGGCCCCCGCCGGGACCCGATCCGGGACCCGATCCGGGAGCGGCTCCGACGACGCCGAGGAACAAGAGGCTTGCGAGCTTGCGGGCCAGGTGGACCATGCCGAGTACACGCCGCGGCCGCTTTCGAGTTCCCCCCTCGGGCCTCCCCAAAAAAGTCGGCGGGCGAGGGGAACCCGGGCGCCGGCCGCCCGTGTAAGGTCGCGTGGGAGCCGCCATGCCCCTAGACGCATCGGAGAGTGCCCCGAGCTCGGCGCCCGAGCTCGATGAGCTTGGGCTTCACGCGGCGGCCCGCGGCGACCGCCGCGCGTTTCGGCGCCTGGTCGAGTGCTACGAGGGACGGGTGCGTGCCTTGCTCACGCGCATGATGGTCGGGCGAAGCCGCGACCTGGTCGACGACCTCACCCAAGAGTGCTTCTTGCGGGTCTTTCGCGCCTTGCCCGGCTTCGACCCGCGAGGGCGGGCCAAGCTCTCGACGTGGATCTTGACGATCGCCACCCGCTTGGCCATCGACGAGCTTCGGCGTCGTCGACCGCAGCCCGATGCGCGCGTCGAAGAGACGGCCGCGCAGGGGGTGGGGGACGCCGACTTGGCCCTGCGCCGCGCCCGACTGCGTCGGGCTTTGGTCGGGGCGGTGGCGTCTTTGAGCCCTGACCACCGCGCGGTCTTCGTACTGCACGCATTTCATGGGCTCGCCTACGCCGAGATCGCGCTGGCCCTCGAGCTGGAGCTCGGGACGGTCAAGTCGCGGATGGGTCGAGCGCGTGCCCGCATGCGCGAAGCCCTGCGCGAAGAGGAGATGAGAGACGATGTCTGAACGACGCCCCGCACCAGCCGACACCGAGCGTGACGAGTCCGCCTTGGAGCTCGACGCCGATGCGCCCCTGAGCGCGCTCGAGCTCGAGGCCTTGGCGAGCTGGGAGCTCGAGCCGGCGCCCAGCGTGGCCGATCGCGTCATGCAAGCGCTCGACGCCCCCCCGGCCGAGCCAAAGCCGCGCCCTTCGTGGCGCCGTCTCGCCATCGCCGCCTCGCTTTTGCTCGGAGTGGGCGTCGCGGGCGTGACGGCCTGGCAACGGTGGGGGCGACCCTCGACCAAGCTCGTCGCGGGCCCGCCCGCGTCGGTGCAGCGCGTCGAGGCCGACCAGGCGCTGCCGGTGACGCTCTCCTCGGACATCGAGGCCTGGGTCGCCCAGTTCGGTCGCCGCTACGGGGTGGCCTTTCGCTTTTCGGGGGTCGTCGCCGTCCGCCGCGGCGAGCAGACGACGGTCTTGGGCTTTGGGCGGCTCGGCGTGCTCGACGAGGGGCTCCCGGGGGCCGCGACCCAGTTCCGGATCGGGGCGCTGACCCAGCCCATGGTCGCCGTCGCGCTCGAGCGGATGGTGATGCGCGGGGAGCTTCGCTTGGAAGACAGCCTCGGGCAGCACATCCCCGGGCTTCCGGCGGCGTGGCGCACGATCACCTTGGAGCAGCTGGTGCGCCACCAAAGCGGCATCCCCAACTTCACCGACTCGATCTCGTGGATGCTTCGCCAAGGCGAGGTCCACGACCCCGAGGAGTTGTGGGGCTACGTGGCGAACGAGAAGCTGCATTTCGCGCCTGGCCACGACTTCGAAGCCAGCAACACGAACTTTGTGCTCTTGGGCGAGGTGATGGCGCGTCGGGCGGGGAGCTCGATCGACGAGGTCTTGCGCAGCGAGGTCTTTGTGCCCGCGGGGATGAAGCGAGCGCGGATGGGCTTGGGCGACCCGCGCACGGCCGCCGACGGGATGAGCTTCGACGAGGACGAAATCCTGATTCCGGCGGACCGGGTCGCGCCTTCTGCCTTGGGGGCCGCGGGCGGCGTCGTGGCCAGCGCCGAGGACTTGCTCGCCTTCGACGCCGCCTTGCGTGAGGGCGAGCTGCTGCCCGAGCGGCGACTGCGGGAGATGTATAAAGGTATGGGTCGCTACGGCCGGGGGTGGGCGAGCCGCTGGGTCGAGGGGGACTTCGAAGTCGGCCACCCCGGCGGGCTCGATGGCTTCAATGCGCAGTTCACACGTCGCCTGGCCGACGCAACGACGGTCGTGGTCCTCGCCAATACGGACGCCGTCGACGCGCGCGTGGTGTCCGAGGGGATCATGTCGGTGGTGGACGGGGTGCGGCCCCAAGCCCCCCTCGAGCGTGAAGAGCGCGTGGTCCCGGCCGAGCGTCTCGAGGTCTATGTCGGCGACTACGCCATGAGCGAAGCGACGCGAAAGGCCTACTGGGGCAAGCTGCCGGAGGCGGAGCTCGGTCGCCTCGATCGGGTTCGGGTCCACCGGCGGGCGTCGACCCTGTGGCTGGAGGTCCCCTCTCACGCCGACAAGTGGCTGCACGGATTCGGGGCGGACCAGTTCTTCGTGAAGGACCGTTCGGGTACCTTGGCCCGCTTCGAGGCGAGCGACCCCCGGCGACCCGATGACTTCGACCGACTGGTCCTCCAGCTGGGCGAGACCCGCTTCGAGTTCGAGCGAGTGCAGTGAGTGCGCCACCTTCCTGAGCCCACATGTGGCCTGGACCGACATGGCGTGAACGCCGCCAGCGGCCAACGGGGCCGCCGAAAGCGCTGCGTGAGCGACCTCGCTTTTGATAAAGTATCGCCATGCGTCGTTACGTACTGGCTTGTTTAGCCGCCGTAGCCGTCGCCGCCTGTGGAGGCGGCGACGAGACCGTGGAGGGCAGCGGCTCTTTCACGGGTGGAGAAACCACCGATAGTTCGACCACGATCACGACCTCGAGCGACGAGGGGATGAGCGAGGGAGAGACGAGCGCCGGCGACGGAGATGGCGATGGTGATGGCGACGGTGATGGCGACGGAGACGGCGACGGAGACGGAGACGGAGACGGCGACGGCGATATCGGAGATCCCTGCGAAGACGACACCGAGTGTGAGTCGGAGTACTGCATCGTCGAGCCCGGCCAGACCGACGGGATCTGTGCCGTGCCCTGCAACCCGCTGTGCCCCGAGGGCTTTGCCTGTCGGCCGGCGGACCACATGGGGATGAACGGAAACTGGTGCGTGCCCGCGCCCAGCAACATGTGTACGCCCTGCGTCTCCAACGACGAGTGTGGCGACAGCACCGACTACTGCATCAACTTGGCCGCGGGTGGCTCGTGCACCATCTCGTGTGCCGGCGATCCGACGGTCTGCCCCGACGGCTTCACCTGCGGCGACATCGTCGGCTCGGACGCGGTCGTGGCGAAGCAGTGTGTTCCCGACGATGGCGCGTGCTGCTTCGACGCCGACGACGACCAGTACGGCGAGGGCAACGGCTGTCTCGGTCCCGACTGCAACGACGACAACCCGGACATGAACCAGGGCCAAGACGAGCTCTGCGACGGCCTCGACAACGACTGCGACGGGGATGTCGACAACAACCCGGTCGACTGCGAGGCCGCGAGCTGTGAGATCGGCGCGCTGGGCTACTTCGAAAAGCCGGCCGAGATCTGCAACTCTCTCGGCTTTTGCGAGGAGATCTCTTCGTCCCAATGCAACCTCTACACCTGTGACGGTGGCGAGGACAACGGTGACGAGTGCGCCCCGGACTGCGACGACGGGACGGGTGTCGATACGGACACCCTGTGCGTCCCCTCCGCGCACTGCGACAACCTGACTTGCTTCCCCGACTTCGCCGACGGTCTTGGCTGTGACGAGGACAGCGACTGCGAGTCGGACCACTGCGGTGACAATTTCTGCTGCGCGTTTGGTGAGTGCTGCCAGTCGGCCACCGACTGCACCGGCTTCGGCCAGCAAAGCGCCGTGTGTGACAACCCCTCGACCTGCCAAGGCACCCGTGGCGAGGTCGTCTGCTCGGCGAGCTACCAGTGCGGCACCAACAATGGCGTCGCCGACGACTCGGCCTGCGACTCGAGCGTCCTGGCCGACGACTGTGGCTTCTACAAGGACATCTACTGCACCGGAGAGGCGAGCCAGCCCGGCGCGCCGGCTTGCCCCACGACTTGCAGCGACGACGACGATTGCGACGACGACGCCTACTGCAACCCGAGCAACTCGGAGTGCGAGCCGGACCTGACCGACGGTAACCCCTGCGACAGCGCGAGCTGGTGCGAGAGCGGCTACTGCAACAACGACTACTGCTGCGCAACCGGAGATTGTTGCGGCAACGAGACGCACTGTCCGTCCTCCTACTCGAGCGCGCCCACCTGCGAGAACACCTCGACCTGTCAGGGGACCGAGGACATCGCGGTCTGCAACGACTCGATCTGCGGGACCACGACCAACGTCCCCAACGACAGCGCCTGTAACGACACGGGCACGGCCGCCAACAACTGCGGCTACTTCAAGGACGTCTTTTGCACCGGCGCGGCCGACCAAACCGTCACCTGCAAGACGACCTGTGTCTCCGACGCCGACTGTGACCAGACGGCCTACTGCGACAACACCTTTACCTGCGTCCCCGACGAGCCGAACGGCGAGAGCTGTAACGACGAGGACGAGTGTCAAAGCGACTACTGCAACAACGGCTTTTGCTGCGACGGCGGCCTGTGCTGCGGCAACGACACCGCGTGCAACAGCCTCGACGAGACCGCGGTCTGTGACGACGCCTCGAGCTGCAGCGGTTCAAGGGTCGAAGGTGTATGTGGCACCGACTCGGTCTGCACCACCGGCGTCGCCGCCGCCGACGTCGCCTGCAACGGCATCGAGGCCGACGACTGCGGCCCCTATCCCTCGGTCATCTGCCCGACGGACACCTGCGCAACGAGCTGTAACGACAACTCGGACTGCGATGCCTCGGCCTACTGCAACACGAGCACCAACGAGTGCGAGCCCGACGCCGGCCAAGGCGGATTTTGCACCTCGTCGGCGCAGTGCCCGATGGGACTCGAGTGCGTCGACAACGTGTGTTGCGACGTCTCGGGCGACAACAACGGCTGTACGGGCTTGTGCGAGGCCTGTGACGTCCCGGGCTCCGAGGGCGTGTGCACGGCCGTGCCCAACGGTGTCGACCTCGACGACGAGTGCGACGGCATGAGCTGCAGCGGGTACTTCAATGGTTGGGATAGCCCGAGCAACCCCGACACCTGCTACACGAAGGCCTCCGTGGAGGACAACGCTGCGTTCTGCAACGGCTCGAAATCCTGTCAGGGCGCCGCCGACCTGTGTCCCGGACAGGGACAAGGCCCGGCGCAGATCAACTGCCACAACAACTGCCAGTCCGGGAACATCTTTACCTGTTCGGGGACCACGCCCGGCGCTTGCCAGAACGTGAACCCCGGTACCCAGACCTGCGGCACCGGTGCTTGTCAGAACACGGTCAACCAGTGCAACGGCGGTGCGCCGCTGAGCTGCAATCCGGGAAGCCCGAGCGCCGAGACCTGCAACGGGATCGACGACGACTGCAACGGCACCATCGATGATGGCCTGCCTCAGGACAGCTACGACGAGAACGGGTCCAACAATACTTGTGGTACCGCGGATACTCTCGCCGACGCGGGTACCGGAGCGAACTCGCAGACCATCATCAACGCCACCTTGTGGGAGGACGGAGACATCGACTACTACCGCATCAAAGTGCTCGAGACGGACTCCGACTGTCACTCTTGCGGCGGTTTCCTCTCGACGGACGAGGACTTCGCATTCGATGCCATCTTGACCGTCCCCGCGGGCGCCGGATCCATGGTCCTGTGCATGCACGAGGATCAAGCCTCGTGCAGTGCGACGCACTGCAAGACCGTGGCAGCCGGTTCCTCCGGCTGGGTGCGGCACGAGTTCGACAGCAGCTGTGGTCTTTCGTCGGACTCCGACATCCACAGCGTCTTCGTCTACGGCGGCAGCACCGCCCCCGGGTCGAGCTGCAACTCCTACACGCTGCGGTATCGCGCGTTCGGTGGCTGCTTCGGAAGCGGTTGGTGTAGCGGAAACGGCACCAACACCAGCGGCTGCTGAGCAAGACGAAGCGTCACCCCCAAGCGGGCCGCGAAGCTGCTAGCTTCGCGGCCCGTGTCTTTGAGCGCGACCAGCTACGTCTACTTTGCCGCGTGCAGCCCGGGCCTCGGCGACATGTTGGTCGAGGAGCTGCGCGGGCTCGGGCTCAAA
The DNA here is from genome assembly GCA_030431075.1 of Polyangia bacterium. Classification (GTDB taxonomy): domain Bacteria; phylum Myxococcota_A; class Polyangia; order Nannocystales; family Nannocystaceae; genus JAUIJR01. Next base: position 47,007 of record JAUIJR010000001.1, read on the forward strand.
AAGCCCAAGGCCGTGCCGGGCGGCGTCGAGGGCCGCGCGCCGCTCGAGGGGATCTGGAGGGCCAACTTGGGCTCGGCCCTGGCCTTGCGCGTTTGGTTTCGCATCGCGCAGTACGAGGCCGCGCACTTCGACCAGCTGCTGCAAGGGGCCAGCAAGGCGCCGTGGCGGGCCTACTTGAGCCCCGGCAGCGGCGTGAAGGTCGTGGCCCACTGTGCCAAGTCGCGTCTGATCCACAGCGCCGCGGTGGCCGAGCGCATCGAAGGGGTGCTGCGCGACGCGGGCATGGAGGTCCGCGAAGAGCATGCGATCCGCGTTCAAGTCCGCATCTTTCGCGACAAGGTCAGCTTGTCCGTCGACAGCTCTGGTTTGCCCCTGCCCAAGCGGGGCTGGCGTCCGCGTACGGGCAAGGCGCCGCTGAGCGAGGACCTCGCGCGCGCGGGCTTGTTGCTGGCCGGTTGGCGTCCGGGGCAGCCGCTTTTGGATCCGATGTGCGGGGCCGGGACCATCGCGCTCGAGGCCGCGACGTGGGCCTCGGGCCGCCCTGCGGGCTGGCACCGGCGCTTCGCCTTCGAAGACGCGCCGCACTTCGACGCCGAGGCCTACGCGGCCGTGCGCAAGGCCATGTGCACGGAGCCGGTACCTACCCGGATCCTGGCGCGGGACCGAGACGCCGGCGCCATCGCGGCCGCACGCGAGAACGCGGCCAAGGCCGGACTCGCCGAGCAAGTCGAGATCGAGCACGCGAGCGTGGCCGAAACCCGCGCCGAGGCGGCCGAGCTCGGCTTGCGTCGCCCCGTCATCGTCACCAACCCACCTTACGGGCAGCGGACGGGGCGCGAGGACACGCTGGTTGGCCTGTACCGCGCCTTGGGGCAGCTGGCCCAGCGCTGGCCCGGCGCGACCTTGGCCGCCTGGTCTTCGCGCGGTGACCTGCTGCGGGCCGTCGAGCCCCGTCTCGAGCGCGAACTGTCCACCGACCACGGGGGCACGCGCGTGCACTTTGCGGTGGGTCGTGTCCTCGAGCGTGGAGCCGAGCGCTAGAGCGCGCGCAGGGACTCGGGCTTGAGCCGTCGCTCGTCGCGGTCTTCGAGGATCTCGTCGAGGGCCGCGAGCACGGCCTTTTTGTCGCGCGGCAAGCTCGAGCGGATCGGCACGTAGTTGCTCGCGTGGTTGGCCGAAAAGCGGGTGTTCGTGAACTCGGACTCGGCCACGATGGTGCGCAGCTCTTCGATCATGCGGAACTTGCTCGGCAAGCGAAACTCGCCTTTGGCCTGGGACTCGGCCATCGGGGTGCCGGGCACGACGGTCGTCGTCAGGGCGCCGACGAAAGGTGGGTCCATCTCGCTGAGCACCGAGGCCGTGTTGCGGGCGTGTTGTTCGCTGAGCGCTTCGCCGCCAACCCCCAACAAGACCATGACCGAGTGGTCGATGCCGGCCTCGCGCAGGCGCCGGGCCGTCTCGATCATCTCGGCGCGGGTACCCCCCTTGTCGATGCGCGCGAGCACCTCGTCGTCGCCGCTTTCCATGCCGTGGTAGACGATGCCCAGGCCGGCCTCACGTAGGGCCCGAAGCTCTTCGACCGACTTGCGCCCCACCGAGCGGGTGTCGCCGTAGACGCCGACGCGCTCGATGAAGGGGAGCTCGCGCCGAATCAGCTCGAGGATCGGGAGCAGTCGCTTGGTCGGCAAGATCAGGGCGTCGCCGTCGCACAAAAAGGCGCGGCGCGTAAAGGCCCCGTGTTGCTCGGCCGCCGCCTTGGCCTCGGCGACATCGGCCTCGATCTGGGCGAAGTCCTTGGGCCGAAAGCGCTTGTCTCGGTACATGTCGCAGTAGGTGCAGCGGTTGTGACTGCAGCCGATCGTGACTTGCACCAACAAACTCCGCGCCTCGCTCGGCGGCCGGTAGATGCGCCCGACGTAGTCCATCGCGGACACCATAGGGGAGGGCGAAGCGCGGCGCACCTCTTGGCCGGATCTGCTAGCTTCGCGCGGTGCTGGAGCTCGCGCGCCCCACCGATCCCGCCTGGGTCGCGGCCGTGATGGCCGATTTCGACGCCTTCTTGCTCGACCACGCCGCTTGCGAGCGCAAGGCCTCGGCCACCGGCATGAACTTCGTGGTGCGCTACCCCGACCGCACCAAGATGCTCGAGCCCTTCATCGCCTTTGCGCGCGAGGAGCTCGAGCACTTTCATCAGGTCTACAAGCTCATCGAAGCGCGCGGCCTGACCCTGCCCCCCGACGCGCCCGACCCCTACGTCAACGGTCTACGGCCTTGGGTGCGCACCGGCCGGGACGAACGCCTGCTCGACCGCTTGGTGATGGGCGGCGTCGTCGAGGCGCGCGGCTGCGAACGCTTTGGCCTGGTGGCCAAGGCGCTGCCCGCCGGCGAACTCCAGGACTTCTACACCGAGCTCACCCGCAGCGAAGCGCGCCACATGGGCCTGTTTCACCGCATGGCGCGGCTTTACTTCGACGCGGCCGAGGTCGAAGCGCGCACGCGCAGCTTGCTCGAACTCGAGGGCCGCGTCGTGTCCGGCCTCGAGATCCGGCCGGCCCTGCACTGAGGCGACGCGCGCCCGCGCCTAAAAGCGCATGCCGAACTGCAAGCCCGCTTGGCCGCGGCCGTAGGTCGGCGTGAGGCGAATGGTGCTGACGGGGTCGGTCTCCGTGCCGGCCTCGACCTGCTTGCGGAGCTTTTTGGCCTTGAGCAACTGCCAGACACCCACGCCCACGACGCCCGCGCCGACGGCCATGGCGCCGCCACCGACACCCATCCAGATCTTTCCGTTGCGGACCTGGTCGTCGTAGTAGGCCTGCTCTTGGTCGTTGAAGGGGTCGTCGCGCTGCTCGACCGGACGGTCGAGGCGGATCTCTTCTTCGGCGAAGGGGCCAAAGGTCGAACCCCACGCCAAAAAGCCCACGCCACCGACGACGAAAACACCGCCCACGACGCTCAGCACGATGCCGTTGGTCTTGTGGTCGCCGGCCTTTTTGAGCATTTGCAGGCGCTCGGCTTCGAGCTGGGCTTGGCGGCGAATGGCGTCGGCATCGACGCCGCCGCCGGGGTTGGCGGCGCGCTCGGCTGCGAGCTTCTTTTCGGCCTCTTCGAGCATGGTCTCGACGCGCGCGAGCTCGGACTTGGCCTCGGCCGTGTCTTGGTAGTCACCGTCCGAGGCGGGCGCCTCGTCGAGGTAGCGCTTGTAGATCGAGCGAGCGCTGCGCAGGTGGCTGATGTCGCGGTCGAGCTCCTCGTAGGCCTTGACGTGGGATTTCGCCAAGTTGAACAAGAGCGCGCCACGCACGCGGTAGCTCAGGTCCTCTTGGGTCGCCTTTTCGAGGGCGGCGGTGAAGTACTCGACCGCCCCTTTGTAGTCGGCGGCGGAGTACTTGGCGCTGGCCTTGTCGTACAGCGTCTTTGCGTCTTCGTTCGCGCCGGGACCCGCGAGGGCGAGGCTGGGCGTCGCCAGCGAAACGGACACCAAGAGCGCACAGGCCGCGCGGGCAAAGATGCGGTTCGGCGACATCGCCGGGAGAATCGCCCACCGATCCGGACGATGCAAGTCCGCGAGGCGGGGTGGCTTTCGCGGTCCTAGCGCCCGGTCGGGCCCGATCTGGCGCCAGATCTCCGCCCCCGAGCACCGTGCCTGCGTCGACGAAGGCCGACGAGCAAAAGCCCCCAAAGCGCAGCTTTACGCGGGTCAACGCCCCCGCTTTGGCAGGCACAACCGATCTCCTCGACGGCTTGGCCGGCGACGCCGCTGGTCGAATCTGCCGGGAGGGGTCCGCCGCCCGATGTTTCGTCGTCACCGCCGGAAGCCGATCCCGAGCCGCCCGTGCTCGGTCCCGTCCCCGAGCCGGTCGAGCTCGAGCTGCTCGAGCTGCTGCTCGTTTGGGTGTCGGGCTCGTCGGTGGTGGGCTCCGGCTCGACGGAGCAGTCGTTGAAGCCACAGCAAGGGTCGACCTCGACTTCGGACAAGATGGCCGTCAGCCGCGTTTGCAGCTCGGCCTCGTCGGTCGCCGTGAAGGCAGTCGTGATGGCGTCGCCGGATCCCCAGCGCTGCATCTGGTCGAGCTGCGCTTCGAAGGCCTGGTACTCGCCAAAGCCCAGCACATAGGTGGTGATGCCCCGCGCGTACATCTCTTCGAGGGCGTTTTGCACCTCGGCGTCGGTCGAGAACATCCCGTAGTCCCCGTCGGTGATCAAAATGTTGGCGTAGGTGGTCGACGGCGCGGCGGGGTAGGGCGCTTGGGGTAGCGCGGCGGCCTCGGCGTAGGCCATCTGGTTTTGGGAGGCGAGCTCGAGGCCTCGGTGGGTGTAGGTCCCCGAGCCACCGCAGTGCCCCGACTGACTGCCGGGGTAGCACTGGGGCATGTGGCTAAAGGTCGGCGCGTCGAAAAAGGGCGCCTCGGCCGAGCCGTCGCGGTAGGTCCACTCAATGGGCGGCCCGGCGTAGGGGTCGAAACAACCCGGTTCGAGACACGAACTCCAAGGGTCCAAGGCCCAAGCGAAGTTGTCTTTCATGCACGGGCCGTAGTCGACCAAGACGCGCTCCTCGCCGATGCCCAGCTCTTCGCCCGCGCTGCCAAAGACGAGCAAGCCCAGCTGGGTGAGGTCCTCGATGGTCTCGCTGCCCTCGGCGACGATGTCGAAGATGCTCTGGGTGCCGGCCAGGGCCTCGCGCGACTGGTCCCAGCCCGACTCGCCGGGCACGGTCATGCCCGTCCCGTCGACGTTGAGCATGGAGCTCGAGGCATCGAGGATGATCATGATCCGCGGCATGCCGCCGACGCACTCGGGCTCGATGATCTCGGATTTGATGGCCGCGACGATGGCCTGAAGTTCTTGGACCAAGGCGCCGGGCGTGCTGCCGTCGATGGCCGTGACCGTGCCCCCCGCGGCCGCGAGCTGCCCGGCGAGGGTCAAGTTGGCGCCGGTCGAGACGGCGACGACGTAGGTCGGGACTTCGTCGATGTCGTAAAGATCCGCGGCGGTGATCGCCGGATCTTCGCTGGGGTCTTGGCTGCTGCCGTCGGGCCCGGTCCAGGCGCCGTCGGTCAAGATCAGGTTCAAGTAGAGCCGGTCGTCGATGGACTCACCGTGCAGGGCCCGCGAGTCGGCGATGAGGGTCCGCGTGCGATCGAGGGCGCCCTTGGTCCACGTCCCGATCCCCGAGCAACCGTTGCCCATCGGCGAGTCGAGACAAGCCGGCGGCAAGAGTTCGGTGATGGCGGTCTTGACCGCCTCGCCATTGCACTCGAGGTAGTCGCCGTTGCCTTCGAGATCGTACCAGTGCACGTCGAGGGCCTGGCCGTCGACGATCGGCGGCACCGAGAGGTCACCGAGCAAGGTCGTTCCGCTCCCCTCGGGATCCGGGTCATGCCCAAAGCGCATCAAGGCGACGTTGAGGTTGTCGGCCAAAAAACCGTTGTCGGCGTCGATCATGGCGACGATGGCGTCGACGGTCGTCGCCCAGCGCGTGCTCTCACCGAAGGCCTCGTTCATCGACGAGGAGTAGTCGACCATGATCATCAAGTTGGGCTTGCGAAAGGTGCAGTCCCCCTCGATCACGCAGTCGCGCTCGCCCGCGTAGCTGGGCCGCTCCGGCGCCGCGACAAAGGCCAAGCCGAGCCCGGCGAGCAAGGCGGCCTGCAAGCGCAAGGCCGGGGAGGCCCACCACGCGCGCCGAACCCGCCGCCCAGACTCACTCACCGAAGCTTCGCCCATCGACCCCACGAGTCTGAAGGAAGTCGCCTCCCGAGGCCAGGGCAAGCCGCGGCGGCCAGCCGGACCGCCTGCTAGAGGTCCTGCAAAGTCAGGCGGGGGATGAAGTCCCGCTTGCCCAGCGGCACGCCGCAGTGCCGCAAGATGGCGTAGGCGTTGGTGACATGAAAGTAGAAGTTGGGGATCGAGAACTCGGCGAGGTAGTCGGCCGCCCGCACGCCCTTGCCCTCGGGCAAAAACTGCATCTGGATGATGCGGTCGTCGCTACCCTCGAAAGCGCTGGCGTCGACCTCGGCGATGCAGGCGAGGGCCTTGTCGATGCGCCCGCGCAGCCCGGCGAGGTCGGTCTCGTCGTCGGCGTGCTTGGGCGCCTCGATGCCGGCGTAGCGGTAGCTGGCGAACTTGGCGGTGTCGCAGGCGGCCCGCACCTGGCTGGCAAAGGTGAACTGGTCGATGGCGAGCCGCGCCCCAAAGAAGTTCTCGACGTCGAAGCCCCGCTCCTCGGCAAAGGCCTCGGCCTTGTCGATCCACTTTTTCAAAGCGCGAAGGGTGTGGGACATCTGCACCTGAGCGTGACGAGCGGCGGACATGTGCGCCGAGTGTGACCGGCCAGGGCGTCCGGAGCAACGCCCCCCATCGCAACAAGAATAGTCCAACAAAAAGTGGGCCCGCCGGCACCATTACCGACGGGCCCCATGCCAACTCCCCCCCAATGGAAAGAAAGGGGAGCACTCACCCAAGTGAGCAATCCGTTCTGGAAACTTCTAGTTCGCGCTCTCCTTCGCGTCGTCGCGGGTGGTCGAGGTCTCGGGGGAGGCCTCGGGCGAAGCGGAGGTCGTGTCCGCATCGCTGTCGTCGGCGCTCTCGTCGTCGTCGTCGCCGAGTTCGTCGTCGTCGTCGTCCTCGTCGTACAGACCGTCGAAGTCACCGTCGGCCGCGGCCGATGAGCCGTCTTCGTTCGCCTTGCCCCGCGCCGTCTGTCGCAGCTTGTGAACATCGCGGTGCGAGGCCCCCAAGACGGCCCGCAAGGTGCGGCGCAAAGCGACCAGCTCGGCTTGCAGCTCGTGCGCCAAGCGACGTAGCTCGGCCGCATTTTCTTGGCGCGTGGCCAGGAGGCTCTGGGCTTCTTCGCGTTCTTTCGAAGCCGAGGCCAAAGCGGTCTCGATGTCGCCAAGCAGCGCGTCGAGGTAGGCCAAGTTGCCGTGGGCCCGCGCCTTTTCAAGGACGCCGTTCGCCGCTTCGATGATGTCATCGGCCGGCGAGCTGCTCCCGTGAAAAGTACTCAGGTCGATGCCGGGGATGTCGCGCTGCAAGCGGGCACCCCACGCGACGACCTGACGCCGCAGGGTCTCGGCGGCCTCGACAGCCTCCGCAACCTCCCGGCGTCGCTCGGTATCCCCGAGCTGCGTGACGTCGTAGAGCTGGTTGAATGCTTCGGCGATCGGAACCAGGCTGGCCTTGTAGGCCGCGATGGCGCCGTGTTTGCCTGCATGTCGATCGACGATCTCCATGGCGCGCGACGCGAACCGCCGAAGCAAGGTGAGAGGAACGTGAGGGCGATTGTTTCCGTTTTCAATGATCTGATTCATGACCTTAGGTCCTCAAAGCGCGCCCCGGAGAACCCGGGGGTTGAACTCTTGTTTGTTGCGCTTGTGAGGCCCTTCGGCCGTGGTCGGGAGGGCTTGCACGAAAACCCAAAAAAAGTTTGGCGAGGCCTGCAAGCCGCCGACTTCACTCGCAATTTTTCTCGAGTAGCCGTTGCAGCGGTGGGCGATGTCCGTGGAAGGACCGCGACCGAGGCCGGGCAACGGTGAGTGGCCCCTCGGGAGTGCGATCCCATAGATACCGGCTCCGGCGTGCGCGTCAGCCGTGGGGGCCGTGTGGCAGGACCCCTTTGGCCGAGGCCTCGAGAGAGGCGGCATCTCAGCCCCGCTTGGCGCCGGGGACCTCCGGATGGGGCCGGCGAGAGGGGGTGCGGAAAAAACCCAGAGGGGTGAGGAAAAAACCCAGGGGGGTGAGGAAAAAACCCGGAGGGGTGAGGAAAACCGCCAGAACCGCTGTATGGACCCGCGAGCGGCCAAACTGGCGAAGGCGGCGGCCAGTGCGTGGAAACGCAGCCTCGAGGGCAGGGGTCCGCGAGCAGGGCACTCCTCGATGCCTCTCCTCATCCCGCATTCGCTCGGACAGACCGGCGTTGCCCCATGGTGCTGATGCTGCGGCTGAGCCTTTGGGTACCGCCCGCGCAGGTGAGCGAAGCACTCGCCGCTCCGGCACCGACGGTCGGTGGGCGCGGTGGGGTGACGTGGCCAGATGCTGCGTACCTGGGGCCGCTGAGCATTTCCGGCGCCGAGGCATCGGAAAAGGTCCAACCCAGCTAGATCGAGGATCCGCTGGCGACGGCTGGCGCTCGCCGTGGCATAGACTTCATCATGGATCGACCCCCTCGTTGGTAC